>DYSM01000303.1 GCA_020718265.1 Draconibacterium orientale
CGACAAAAGGAAGAAGCTTTGGCAAAAGAGAAAGCTAAAAGCATAAAACTAGCTTTGAAAATGCTAAAACTGGGCGATTCTATTGACGAAATAATGCAAGAAACAGGGCTTTCAAGAAGTGAAATTGAACGTTTAAATGAATAAGTTGCTATCGGCTTTGGGTTTGAATAAGCACGATTAGTCAATGAAGTTATAATGTTGCTGAAAGTGAAAAAAGAACCTAAGAACATATTTTTCAAATTCAAAAAAAAACTCTATTTTTGCAGTTTGAAAAAAATACAAATCAATTCAGAACTACTAAAAACATAAATAAAGAATACAAAATGCAATATAATTTCACTGAAATAGAACAGAAATGGCAAAAGTATTGGTCAGAAAACCAAACCTTTAAAACCGAAATAGACAAAACAAAGTCTAAGTTTTATGTTTTGGATATGTTTCCTTATCCATCGGGCGCAGGTTTGCACGTAGGGCATCCGCTGGGTTATATTGCATCGGATATTTATAGTCGCTACATGCGCAATAAGGGCTTTAACGTGTTGCACCCCATGGGTTACGATGCGTTTGGTTTGCCAGCTGAGCAATATGCCATTCAAACCGGACAGCACCCTGCCAAAACCACAGCCACCAATGCCGCTCGCTATCGTGAACAGCTTCAAAAGATTGGGTTTTCTTACGATTGGAACCGTGAGTTGTTTACTTCCGATGCCGACTATTACAAATGGACACAATGGGCTTTTACCCAAATGTTTGAGCATTACTATTGCAACGATACCCAACAAGCTCGACCTATTGCCGAACTAATTGAAGCTTTTGAGGCTTCGGGAAACCAAACAATTCATGCTGCAAATAGTTCAAACCAACTATTTTCGGCTGCCGACTGGAAAGCCATGAGCCACAACGAGCAACAACAAATTCTGCTCGATTACCGAATTGCTTATTTGGCTGACAGCAAAGTAAATTGGTGTCCTAAGTTAGGCACTGTTTTGGCTAACGATGAGGTGAAAGACGGTCTTTCGCTTCGTGGCGGTTTTCCTGTGGAGCAAAAAACGATGCGCCAATGGTCGCTTCGTGTTTCGGCGTATGCCGAGCGTTTACTTTCGGGTTTGGATAAAGTCGATTGGACTGAATCGCTCAAAGATATGCAGCGCAACTGGATTGGAAAAAGCAAAGGGGCACAAGTATTTTTTGGTGTTGCCGGAAAAGAGCTTCAAATAGAAGTGTTTACCACACGCCCCGATACTATTTACGGTGCTACCTTTATGGTGCTTGCCCCTGAAAGTGAATTGGTGAAAGAATTGACAACCAAAGAACAAAAAGCAGAAATAGAGGCTTACCTCGAACTAACCGCCAAACGTACCGAACGTGAACGCATGAGCGACACTAAAACAGTTAGCGGTGCATTTACAGGTGCTTATGGTGTTAATCCATTCACAGGCACTCAAATACCTATCTGGATTTCCGATTATGTACTTTCGGGTTACGGAACGGGTGCTATTATGGCAGTGCCGGCTCACGATTCGAGAGATTATGGTTTTGCTAAGAAATTTAACTTACAAATAATTCCTGTAATAGAAGGTTCTGATGTTTCTAAGGAGTCGCAAGATGCCAAAGAAGGCAAAATGATGAATTCCGACCTCATCAATGGTATGGAAGTGAAAGACGCTATTGAGTTTATGATTTCGGAGATTGAAAAACGAAACATAGGCACTGGAAAGACCAATTACCGACTTCGTGATGCTATATTTAGCCGTCAGCGTTATTGGGGCGAACCTTTTCCGGTTTATTTCAAAGACAATTTGCCTTATGTATTGGAATTGGACAAACTTCCGCTTGAATTACCAGAAATAGATAAGTTTTTGCCCACCGAAACAGGTGAACCACCACTAGGTAGAGCCGAAAACTGGCATACTGCCGAAGGTTTTCCGTTTGAGTTAAGCACTATGCCGGGTTTTGCAGGTTCATCGGCTTATTATCATCGTTTTATGGACCCACACAATTCGGAGGTGTTGGTTTCAAAAGAGGCAAACGACTATTGGCAAGATGTGGATTTGTACATTGGTGGTACTGAACACGCCACAGGGCATTTGATTTATTCTCGTTTTTGGAATAAATTCCTTTTCGATTTGGGTTATGTGTGCAAAGAAGAGCCTTTCAAGAAACTCATCAATCAAGGAATGATTCAAGGACGCTCTAATTTTGTGTATAGAGTAAATAAAACCAATTATGCGCACGCCAAACTTTGGGAAGCTTTGAACAATGAGGCTTTGGGAGTTAAATTCAAACAAAATTACAATTTCGACAACCATGTATATGCGTTTGTTTGTGAAGAAAAGAATTTGTTTGTTGAAATTGAAAGCCCAAAAAACTTGCAAAACACGTACAATGAGCTTTCGATAAGTTTATCGAAAAAAGGAAACCAGCTTGTTGTATTGAGTTATTACGATGTGATTGATTTCTTACAACATACGATTGCTTACATCAAAGACGTAATGCAAGGCGATGCCGAAGTGTGTACCGATTTTTCGAAGAAGGAACAAAAAACAGGCTATTTGTTTGTATCAAAAGACCTTTTGAAACCCGAATACAACGCACAAGAGCTTCATGTGGACGTAAACATTGTAAAAAATGATGTTTTGGACTTAGAAGCCTTCAAAAAATCGCAATTCGATTACGAAAATGCAGAGTTTGTGCTTTCTAATGGCAAATACCATTGTGGATATGCCGTTGAGAAGATGTCGAAATCAATGTTCAACGTAGTAAACCCCGATGTAATCATAGCCGAATACGGTGCCGATACGTTACGTTTGTACGAAATGTTCTTAGGTCCTTTGGAGCAATCCAAACCTTGGGACACCAACGGAATAGACGGCGTGCATAAATTCTTGCGCAAGCTTTGGCGTTTGTTCTACTCACAAGAAAACCAATGGGTTGTAAATAACGAAGAGCCTACCAAAGACGAACTGAAAGTCATCAACAAAACCATTAAGAAGATTAGCGAAGACATTACACGTTTCTCGTACAATACTTCGGTAAGTGCGTTTATGATTTGTGTGAACGAACTCAACGACCTTAGATGCAACAAGCGTGCTATCTTGGAAGACCTTTTGGTAATCCTTTCGCCTTTTGCGCCACACATAGCCGAAGAGCTTTGGCAAGCCATGGGCAAAACCCAGAGCATTGCTTATGCCAAGTTCCCTGAGTTTGACGAAAGTATTTTGGTCGAAAACACCAAAGCCTACCCAATCTCTTTCAACGGCAAAACACGTTTTACGCTCGATTTACCTGTGGGCTTATCCAATGCACAAATAGAACACGCAGCCTTAACCGATGAGCGTGCCTCCAAGTGGCTCGAAGGCAAAGCCCCACGTAAAGTAATTGTGGTTCAAAACAAAATAGTAAATGTGGTAGTATAATCACATGAAACAAATACATGTAGAGATGTGCCGAGGCACATCTCTACATTGCAACTGTCTAGAAAAACATTTATCATTCACCATTAAACATTCAACATTTTTTTACTACTTTTGTAAAAAATATACATTATGAAAAGATTAATGCCCTATGGTTTGGCGAACTTTGAAGAAATAGCCACCAGAAATTATTACTACATTGACAAAACAATGTACATAGAACGGTTAGAGAATGTAAAGTTCCCTGTCTTTCTGCGTCCACGCCGCTTTGGTAAGTCGTTGCATACCGAAATGATGCGTTGCT
>DYSM01000304.1 GCA_020718265.1 Draconibacterium orientale
GTTTTTGCGTTTCGGATACGATTTTTATGTAAACGAAGCTGAGCATCCGATTGAATATAAGGCTTTTAAAGATTTTGTGAGACAATTTGCCCGCGACTATGCAAAGGAATATTATGCCGAAAAAATTAAAGAACACAATAAAGCTCTTGAAAAATCGAAAAAAGAGAAGACAAAATTGCTGAAAACCAATGAAAAACTTGTGAAATCGACACAAAAAAACAACAAGAAAATGCGCAAACTACAAAAGAAAAATGCCGAAACTCCGCAGGAACTTGCAGATGTGCAGGCAAAAACAGCCGAATTGGATGCCGAAAATGTAACAAATCGCGCAGCTTTGGATGCCAATAATCAAAGAATCAATAGTTTACAAGAAGAAATTACAAAACATAATTCCGAATTAATGAGGATTCAGGAACGCATAAACAGTATTCAATAAGATTTTCTACCGACATACAAACACAACAGTGGACGGAATTGCCGTAAGCCATTCGGGTTTAGTTTCGATTGCTTTTTTCCAAGCTTCTAAGCTGATAGCCAAAAGGTTATAGTTTGAAATTACGGCTTCGGTTTTGGTATCTTTGGGTAAAATAGTTAGAATATTCGGAAAGCGTTGTTTCAAATAAAAGAGCGTTTCAATGTTGAGACGTCCTGCCGTGTCGAGCATGTCGATGTGAATATTTGGGGCGGATGCAAATCGTTCCACAAATTTCAGAATTTGCTCATCGGAATCGGAAAGAATCGGCACAAAAATCTTGTCAATAGTTTGTAAACCGTTGTCTATCAGAATTCCGACAGGTATTTCCGTACGAACCAGAATATTTCTTACGCGCTCATCGAAAGGCGATGTTTCAAATAAATTTTCTTTACCGGTAACTTGTCCCAAAAGCCTATCGGGGCTGATAATGCGTGTCGTAAATCCCAAAATTCGACCTAAAAACGAACCTTCGTAAATAGATTGTCCGGCACCGAGCAAGAGTAAGTCGTAATTTCCGCCGTTTGCAATCTCGGCAATATCGCTGTCAAAATCGGTTGAAGCCTTGTAAAGTGTTGTAATCTTGCGATTTAGAACTTTTGATTCTGCAATAACAGGCACAAAACTTTCCTGTTCGTATTCGTGTGCATTGAACTGATTAATTTCGTAGCTTGACGTGAGGTGCATTGCCGTAACCACATCGCCTGAATTATAGCGATTTAGCAAGGCGTCAGCGATGCGCAACAATGGGCGACCGCTCGCCGGATTTCCGAACGAAATCAGAACTTTGAATTTATAAATAATTTTATGTTCCTGATTTTGAACAGTTTGCGAACGAAACATTCTGTTAATCAGATTCAAAACCGGCGCAGTCATAAACGTGGTTGAAAGTGCCATAATGACCATCATCGCAAAAATTTCCGGCGATAAAATACCTAAGTCGTAACCGATATTCAGCACGACCAATTCCATTAATCCGCGCGTGTTCAAGAGTGCGCCGATTGTGAGGCTGTCTTTCCAAGTTTCGCCCAAGAATTTCGCTGCAATTGCACTTCCAAAAAATTTTCCTACAACGGCAAGGGCAACAATCAATCCGGTAATTTTCCACAGATAAATATCATCCAAAAGTCCGATTTGTGTGCGTAAACCTGTGAAAACAAAGAACAAAGGCAAAAGCAAAACCAAAGAAATATCTTCAATTTTTTCAACAAAAATATTTCAGAATTTTTCATTTTCCGGCATGATGAGACCTGCCATAAAAGCGCCGAAAAGTGCATGAATACCAATGAGTTCGGTGGCGTACGCCGAAAGAATCAAAACTAAAATAAATATTGCAACGATGGGTTCCTTAAATTTTCGCGTGAGCTGTAAATATCGCCGACACGTTGCAAAAACGGTCGAACGATTTTGAGCATCGAAAAGACATAAATCATTGATAATGAAATTGTAAACAGCGCACTTACAAACGAACCTGCTTTTACAACGGCAATCACAACAGCGAGCAAACTCCACGCGGTAATATCGTCCACGGCTGCGAACGTGATGATTTTCGGTCCCAAAGGTGTTTTATGGATGCCGCGCTCCTGAATAATGCGCGCCATAACCGGAAATGCAGCAATACTCATCGCAACGCCCAGAAACAGAGCGAATGACATAAACGGTGTGCCTTCGGGCGCAAACGATTGATAAAAGAAAATTGAAAACACAATTCCTAAGCTGAACGGAATGACGATGCTTGTATGGCTGAGCAATAATGCCGGCTTGATATTGTTTCGTAAAACTCTGATATCCAATTCCATACCAACTACAAACATAAACAAAATCAAACCGATTTGGCTCAGAAATTGCAGGTTTCCTAAGGATTCGACAGGAAAAAGTGCCGCAGAAAATTCCGGAAAATACATACCGAAAAGTGAAGGTCCGAGCACAATGCCTGCGGCAATTTCGCCGATAACGGTGGGTTGTCCGATTTTAGTAAAAATCCATCCGAAAACCCTGACAACCATAATGATAACAACAATTTGCGCAAGTAAAACTGCAAGCGGATGCTCTAAATTGTGTGTCAGACCAAGCAAAAATTCCTGCCACTGGCTGCCGTTACTATGCGGAACAATAATATTACGACCGAATTCAAGCGTGTTTCCCTGAAGCATGAACATATAAATGAGTGCGGAAAACACAGCAATTGTTCCAACGTAAAAATATGCGTTTCTGTATTTTCGGAGGTGCTTCATTCTTTTTTTTCAAGATTTTCCACAAAATTAAGAAAAATGCAGTAAAATTCATTGGTTTTTTAAAGCAATCTATGTTTTTTTTCGAGAATTTTTAATTCGATATTTGATTCTATGATATATTTTCGTAGATTTGTGCGAAATACAATGAAAATGATAACACTTAAAGTAAATATTGAAGACGAAGTTTATGCTAATATGTTTGCAGAGCTGATTTCAAATTTCACATTTGTTAAATCTGTTGAAGTTCCACATCTTAAAAATAATCTAAAAAGTAGATTATCTAATGAAAATTTAGTTACACCTGCACAAAATATTGGTGAACTCTCTGATTATCGCGGGATTTGGGCTGATAAAGATATTACGGATTTAAAGAAATTCAGAGATAATTTATGGCAAAGAAGCAAATAAACTCTGCAATTGTTTGCGATTCAAATGTCTTCATTGACTATTTGCGTAATGATAATCAAACAGCTGCGGCTCTTCTTGAAATCAGGTCTGAAAATCGAATCATGTCTGTAATAACGGCGATGGAATTGTGTAAAGGGGCAGCAAATAAAGACCAACTAAAACAAATAATAGGATTCATAGCCCTTCATTCCACTTTGCAATTAAATACGAAAGGCGTTGAGCTTGCCTTGGAACTCATTAAAAAATATCATTTGTCTCACAATTTGAGTTTGGCTGATGCGTTAATTGCTGCATCTGTTATAGTTGCAGACTCCAAATTATTTACGTTAAATGTAAAAGATTTTGATTTCATTTCCGGTCTAAACATATATTATCCGCCAAGTTTGAGTAACATAAAACGTAGATAGAAATAATCCCGAAAACCGTTCGGTATTTCGGGATTCAATTTGAGGTTTAGGTTTAGAATATGATATTGAAATATTTAATTATTTCAAATTTCATATTTAGTGCTTGTAAGAAAACTCAGAACTTATTGAAATCCTTTACGATATAGCGAAATTTCGTTCCGAATGTTTTTAGAAATTTTGTTGAAATT
>DYSM01000022.1:0-10935 GCA_020718265.1 Draconibacterium orientale
ATAATCAAGTATATAGATTGTTTAGCTAAAATAAAACAGGCTTTTTAGACCGGACGCAATCTTTATTGGGAATTTGAAATTCTAACCGAATTTATTATATTTGAACAAAAATTTTGAAAAAATTCTGTATCTTTACCAACGATATAAACAAACACGAAAATATGAAACATCTTTACATCATTTTCTTTTTTCTCGCACTCGGATTTACAGCTTCGGCACAAATCACCACAAATCCGGAATTTCCTATTGCAACAGGCTCACTTACAATCACTTTCGATGCCACAGGTACTGACCTTGCCAACAGCACCGAAGACTTGTACGCACACACAGGCGTAACTATTGACGGAAACCAATGGCAAAAAGTCATCGGAAGTTGGGGCAGTACGGCGCAGCCAAAATTTACAAAAGTTTCGACAAATAATTACACTTTAACTATGCCCGAAAGCATAGCTAAATTTTACGGCGTAACTTCGGGCACAATTTCCGAAATTTGCATGGTCGTGCGCTCATCCTCAAAACAATCGTCGAATTTGTTCATAACTGTTTATCCTGAAACTTTGGATATCACAATCACTCAGCCGGATACTACAAAAATATACACCGCCGGCGACATTGTGAACATCAAAGCTGTCGCACTTGCCGCAACAAACATGACGCTCACAATAAACGGTGCCGCGCCCATGAATTTTGCAGGAAACAGCATTGATTACGCGCACACGATTTCGGAAACAGGAACGAATACCTTTGCAATAACGGCAACAAAAGATGCTGATTCTGAATCAAAAAGCAGAACTATTTATGTAAGACGACCAACCGAAATTGCAGAGCTACCCTCGCCAACGCTAAAAGACGGAATTAATTATATTGACGACCAAACAGTTACGCTTGTGCTTTTTGCACCGAACAAAGATTTTGTGTTCGTGCAAGGCAGTTTCGATAATTGGACACTCGGCGACGACAACCAAATGAAACGCACCGCAGACGGAAACCGCTATTGGCTCACAATTTCCGGTTTAACGGCACAGCAAGAATATTGTTATCAATACATAGTGGACGGCACACTTTACATCGCCGACCCGTATGCCGACAAACTGCTCGACCCATGGAACGATAAATGGATTCCGACCACCACGTATCCGAATCTGATGCCTTATCCGACAGGTAAAACCGACGGTATTATTTCTGTATTTCAAACTGCACAAACACCTTATAATTGGACAGTTACGAATTTTCAAAAACCGGAATCGGAAAAATTAGTCGTGTATGAATTACATATTCGAGATTTTGTAGCTAAACACGATTTTAAAACGTTGATAGACACATTTGATTATTTTAAAAATCTGGGAATCAACGCCATAGAACTTATGCCGGTAAACGAGTTTGAAGGCAATGAAAGTTGGGGTTACAATCCGTCGTTTTATTTTGCGCCCGACAAATATTACGGTCCGAAAAACGATTTCAAAGCGTTTGTGGATAAATGCCACGAAAACGGAATCGCCGTAATTATTGATATGGTTATGAATCACTCGTTCGGACAAAGCCCGTTCGTGCAACTATATTTCGACCCGGAAGCCGGCGATTACGGACAACCTTCGGCAGAAAATCCGTGGTACAATCAAACTTCGCCAAATCCGGTTTACTCTTGGGGGTCGGATTTTGACCACGAAAGTCAAGCCACAAAAGAACTTTTGACCCGCATAAATCGCTATTGGATAGAAGAATACAAAGTTGACGGCTACCGCTTCGACTTTACAAAAGGTTTTACCAACAAAGGCGGCGACGGCTGGGCTTACGATGCGTCGCGCATACAAATTTTGAAAAACATGGCGGATTCCATCCGGATAGTTTCGCCCGATGCGTACGTCATTTGCGAACATCTTGCCGACAATTCCGAAGAAACCATTCTCGCAAACTACGGATTATTGCTTTGGGGAAATCTGAATTCCAGCTACAACCAACTTTCAATGGGATGGATGTCCGACTCTGATATTTCCAAAATTTCATATAAAAACAAAGGTTGGTCAAAGCCAAACCTTGTCGGTTACATGGAGAGCCACGACGAAGAACGCCTCATGTTCAAGAACTTACAATATGGAAACGGCGATGGTACGTATCAAATAAAAGAAATTCCGACTGCACTTGAACGCATGAAATTAGTCTCAACATTTTTTATTCCGATTCCCGGTCCCAAAATGATTTGGCAATTCGGCGAACTCGGTTACGATATTTCAATTGACGAACCTTGCCGCGTATGCAATAAGCCTATTTTGTGGAATTATTACGAAGAGACAGACCGTAAATTGCTCTACGATTATACAGCACAACTTATTGATTTAAAGAAGAATAACGAAGTTTTTTCCACTTCCGATTTTACGATGCAAACTTCAGGGGCTGTTAAGCAAATAATACTTCGCGGCACAGAAACCGATGTTCTGATTGTCGGAAATTTCGATGTAAAGCAACAAAAAGTTAAAGCTTCGTTTACTGAAAACGGCTCGTGGACAGAGCACTTTACAGGCGCGACGTTCGTAAGTACAGGCACGGATTCCGTAACTTTAGCCGCCGGCGAAAGCAGAATTTATTCTCAAACACCAATGAATGTTACAGTTCCCGACCACGCTCCGATAGCATCAAACGTTACAGTAAACGGATACGCCGGCGTCGGAAGTCGCTTGACCGGAACTTATTCATTTTACGATGCAGAAGGAGATGCAGAAGGAATTTCTGAATACCAGTGGTACCAAGTTGTTGAAAACGTAAAAGTTGCAATAAGCGGCGCGAACGAACTTAGTTACACACCAACGTCCGCCGACCTTGGCATGATGTTGGTTTTGGGTGTTCGTCCGGTTGCCGAATCCGAAAAAATGAGTGTCGGCGCAGAAGTTTTTAGTACATTTTTGGAAATAGGTCCGCAAGCCGACCTATTAGTAGCACCGACTCTGTTCGACACGCAAACACTTTATTTACAAACTGTTGATACCTACACCAGCTTTAAAATGTATGACATATTCGGACATTTGGTTTTTGAAACAGACATCAGTTCAAATCCGAAATCAGTCGAAATTCCGAACCTTGCTTCGGGCATGTACATCGTAAAACTCAGCAACGATGCAGATTTCCAAGCATTTAAAGTTGTAAAACTCTGACAGTTTTCAGTTATCAGTAAACAATTATCAGTAAACAGGCTTGACTTCTAAGCAAATAAAGCTTGTTTACTGATTTGTTATGAAAAATGTTATTTTGTTGTTGTTGTAAGAAAACTCATAACTTGTTGAAATTCTTTACGATATAGCGAAATTTCGTTCCGAATATTTTTAGAAATTCTGTTGAAATAAACTATAAATTCGATTTTAAAAAAACAATGAATGACTACTTTTTGACTATTGAATGACCACTAAACGAGAATACATTCAATTGAAAAAAAACTATAATCTACATGAAATCAAATATTTAAACGTTTTCTTTCTAACACTATTTTGAATCTGAGATAATTTTCATATCTTTCTCTGCTTCGCGTTTTGCAAACCGTTTAAAATCTACAATCATGTAAAAAATTCCGGCAGGTAAAACTATGAAAATCAAGGGATTGGTGTAAAATGCGTCAAGGAAATTGCATTTCAGAATTTCTAAAAAAGAGGTCGTAAGCCCGCAACCGGGACATTTGTAACCGGTAAGTGTGCGCCACAAGCATGGCACGAGCACATCAACTGCAAAAAATAATTTTAGGAATATTGCAACAACAAAATAAACAGCGACACTACTCATTATTTTGTGAAACCACACATATTTGAGTAGTGTCCGCACAATATTATTTGTTGTTTGTAATCGGGTTTCCGTCTGCATCTTTGTAATTTCCGATAGCAATGATGATTAAGTCCACCAAATACCAGATTCCGCAACCGCCCAAAGTCAGCAATTGAATCACACCGATTGCTGTGTGTCCGGTGTAGAAACGGTGTACGCCAAAAACGCCTAAGAACCAGCACAATAACAAGGTTGTCAGCCATTTGTTTTGAGCTTCTTTTTGTTGCTCAGATTCCGCTGTTTGGATATAAGGCTGACGAACGCCGCATTTGGGACAAATTTCAGCATTTATCTTAATAACTTCGCCGCATTCTACGCAATATTTTTCATTTTCTTGTTTCATAATCTTAAATTTACAGAGGAAGGATTAACCTTTTACGCTTAATCCTTTCTAAGATGTTACTAAATTAAGTCTCTACCGTCAGCCATTTTCATTTTTCCGGTAAAAATTTGGATTAAGTCGATTAATGACCAAATACCGCATCCGCCGAATGTGATAAGTTGAACCCACCAATTGGAATAACCCATCATTAAACGATGGATACCCAAGTATCCGAGTAACCAAGCAACGATAATCATTGTCGTTTTTGACTGCACTTGTTTTTGTTCTGACATAATTAATAAATATTAAAGTTTGCTACTCTGTTGAAAAAAGGATTTTCGCTTTCTCCTCTATTATGTTAAATTTACGTTCAAATTTTTTGCCGGATTACATTCTTAAATCCGAACAAAGATATAATATTTTCGAGCTAAGCAAAAAATATTTTCTATACTTTGCATCAAAAATTTTATGAAATTCTATTTTTACGTTATTTTACAAGTTTCAGAACGTAAAATTTAGTAGATTTTAACGTTTTTATGATTAAATTTTACACGTTTTTTTAGATAGATAAGTTATTTATCGTGTTGGATGTAATCAATTTTGAATTTGGCATAACATCCTCTGTAACACGCACATTGGAACCGATAACGGAATTTTCGCCGACTGTAATTCTTCCTAATACAGTAGCGTTGGCGTAAATTATAACATTGTCCGAAATTATCGGATGGCGCGGAACATTCTTGACCGGGTTTCCGTCCGAATCTAATTCAAAACGTTTTGCTCCGAGTGTAACTCCTTGATAAAGACGCACTTTGTTCCCAATAATGCACGTTTCGCCAATAACAACGCCTGTGCCGTGGTCGATACAAAATCGTTCGCCGATACGCGCGCCCGGGTGTATGTCAATGCCCGTTACCGAGTGCGACAACTCCGAAATCATACGCGGAACGTAAGGAATTTCAAGTTTCAACAGTTCGTGCGCAACTCTGTGATTTACAAGTGCTTTCAGGGTAGGATAACACAAAATAACCTCGCTTTTGCTTTTTGCGGCAGGGTCGCCATTATAAAGTGCCTCAATATCAAGCCACAACAAACGTCCGATTTCAGGCAAACGGTCGATGAAATTTAAAGCTTTTTGGCGCGCAATTTCTTTGACATTGCTGCGATTTCCGTCAAATTTTAAGCCTTTAAATATCTGATTTACAAGCATTTTATACAAAGAATTCAATTTTCCGCTCAAATAATAACTGACGATAGTTTCGTCTATGCGCGATTTGCTGAAATATTCAGGAAAAATGAGTTCGTTGATAATGTCAATAATTTCCGAAAGTTTTGTTTTTGAAGGAAGTGAGTTGAAATTTTCCGAAGAAAGATTTACTAAATAATTATCAACTAAGGATTTAATCGTTTTCTCGAACGATTTTGAAACAGTTTGTCCGTCCATATTATAAGGTGTCAAATTTGAATAAATCGGTGCTTAAATAGCGTTCTGCGGTACTTGCGAGAATTACCACGATGAGTTTTCCGGCATTTTCAGGTCGTTTTGAGACTTCAACAGCCGCATAAGTTGCTGCGCCGGAGGAAATTCCGGCAAAAATGCCTTCTTCTCGAATCAAGCGTTTTGCGGTCGCAATTGCGGTTTCGTTCGACACCTGAATAATTTCATCAATAATTGTTCGGTTCAAAATATCCGGCACAAAACCCGCGCCGATGCCTTGAATTTTGTGCGCTCCCGCCGTGCCGCCGGACAAAACGGGCGATGCCGCCGGCTCAACAGCGATGGTTTTAAAATTCGGATTGCGTTGTTTCAACACTTCCGAAACGCCGGTAATTGTGCCGCCCGTGCCTACGCCGGCAACCAAAATATCGACTTTTCCGTCCGTATCGCGCCAAATTTCCTCGGCAGTGGTTCGCCGATGCACTTCGGGATTTGCAAGATTTTTGAACTGTTGCGGAATAAACGCATTCGGAATTTCCGACTTCAATTCTTCCGCTTTTTGAATCGCGCCGTTCATGCCTTTGGCGGCTTCGGTGAGCACAAGTTCGGCACCCAAACTTTTGAGAATGCTTCGACGTTCTGCGCTCATGCTTTCGGGCATAGTCAAAATGAGTTTGTAACCCTTTACAGCACAAGTAAATGCAAGAGCAATTCCGGTGTTTCCGCTTGTCGGCTCGATAATTATCGAATTATTGTCAATCAATCCGTTGCGCTCGGCATCCTCTATCATCGCCCAGCCAATGCGGTCTTTGACCGAACTTAGCGGATTAAAAAACTCCAACTTTGCAGCAACGGTTGCCACACTTTCGGAAGTCAGTTTATTGAGTTGAACCAAAGGCGTATTGCCGATGAGTTCGCCGATATGTTTTGCTATTTTCATAAAATTCTGTTTAAAAATAAAGATACAAAGATACGATTTTATGTAATATATCAACAGTCCGTAAATTTTTTTTGTAAGATGTTGATTTAATGCAAATTATATTTGAAGTTTTCTATTGAAAAAAAATATTGTAACTAAATTGCAACTTTTTTTTACTTTTGGCGGTCAGCATATTTCAGACATTGACAGTTCTTTTGGTATCAAATTTCAAAATTCAAACACATGTCTAAACGTAAAAAAATAGTTCTCATATTGCTCTCGACTCTCGTGCTTGCATTTGCGGCGGGAGGTGTTTTCGGATACAAATTTTACACGCTGTTTCGCGCATCGAACATTCGCACGGAAGGTTCGTTGTATGTGCCGACCGGCGCGGATTACCGCCAAGTTTTAGATTCACTTTTTGCAGGAAATTTTTTGAAAGATACCGCATCATTTTTGCAAACAGCAAAACTCAAAGGTTTTACGGCAGAAGATAAAATATATCCGGGAAGATATAAAATTACAAAAAATTTAACGAACGCCGCTTTGGTCAATAAACTCCAAGCCGGAATGCAAGATCCGGTGCGCGTAACCTTTAACAGCGTGCGCACCAAAGCCGCTTTTGCCGGAAAAATTGCAGCGAAAATTGAAGCCGACTCGCTCGGAATTTTGCTTTTATTGAACGATGAAGTCGTTTGCCAAGACTTTGGCTTCGATACCGCCAACATTATCGGCATGTTTTTGCCCGACACGTATGAGATGTATTGGAACACGTCGGCGCGCGATTTCATTACAAAAATGAGCAAAGAATACTCGAAATTTTGGACTAACGACCGCAAAGTGAAAGCCGACAGCCTGAGTCTTACGTTTCAGGAAGTGTCTGTGCTTGCGTCTGTTGTGCAGGCGGAGCAGTTGCAATTTTCCAAAGAACGTCCGACCATTGCCGGTTTGTATCTCAATCGTTTGAAAATTGACATGCCTCTGCAGTCTGACCCTACGTTGATTTTTGCTTTGGGCGATTTCACTAAAAAACGCGTTTTGGATGCCGACAAAGAAGTCGATTCGCCCTACAACACTTACAAAAACACAGGTTTACCGCCCGGACCGATTCTGATGCCTGATAAATCGTCCCTCGATGCGGTGCTGGATTACGAGCGCAACGATTACTTGTTCATGTGCGCCAAAGAAGATTTTTCCGGCTTTCATAATTTCGCCAAAGATTTGAGCCAACACCTTATATATGCACGAAAATACCAAGATGCGCTGAATAAAGCGAAGATTTATAAATGATTTTTAAATTGTAGAAGAAGTTTATGATACAAAAATACGATAAATCTAACCATATTGAGCAGCAATTATTTACGGAGTTAGTCGGTATTATTGAAGTTGGGCAAAAGCAACTTGCAATTAATGTAAACAGTGGATTAGTCATTACATTTTGGCAGGTTGGTTCAAGAGTAAATAAGTTTGTTCTTGACGATTTACGTGCTGAATACGGAAAGCAAATTGTCGTTACACTGTCACGACAATTGCAACAAAAATACGGAAACAATTTTGAAGAAAAAAATTTCCGACGAATGATGCAATTTGCTGCTGAATTTCAGGATTATGAAAATGTCGTTACACTGTCACGATATTTAAGTTGGTCGCATTTTTTAACTATAATTCCGCTAAAATCCGCTGAAAAACTACGATTCTATGCGTTGCAAGCTGTTGCTCAATCGTGGAGCGTAAGAGATTTAAGAAAACAAATTCAAAATAAAGCGTTTGAAAGAACTGAGATTGCGAACGCTCAATTGGTGCTCGACAATAATGATATGCGTGATATTTTCAAAGACCCATATTTTCTAAATTCTTTGGGAATAAAAGACGGTTATTTGGAAAAAGACCTCGAAAATGCAATACTAAAAGATATTGAAGAATTTATTTTAGAAATCGGCAAAGGTTTTGCATTTATCGAACGCCAAAAACGAATGATTATTGACGGAGAGGATTTTTATCTTGATTTACTTTTTTTTCACAGAACCCTCAAACGATTAGTTGCTATTGAGTTGAAAATTGACAAATTTCATGCAACATTTAAAGGACAAATGGAATTATACTTAAAATGGCTAAATAAATACGAAAAAAAAGAAGGCGAAAACGAGCCGATTGGGCTAATTTTATGTACAGAAACCAGCAGAGAGCAAATAGAATTACTTGAAATGCACAGAGACGGAATAATCGTTGCCGAATACTGGACAGAACTACCGCCGAGAGATAAATTAGAGGCGAAATTACAACTTGCATTACACGAAGCAAGAGAGAGACTCGAACGAAAAAAAGTAAGATAAAAATAACATAAATATACTTATGACCCTATCCGTTATCGGTCTCGGACTTATTGGTGGTTCGATGGCTATTGATTTGAAAAAGAGAGGCTTCGCCCAAAAAGTTATCGGTGTGGATGCTGATAATTTGCACGCGCAAACTGCCCTCAAAATTGGTTTTATCGACGAAATTGCCGACCTCGAAACCGCAATTTCGTTGTCGGACTTAATAATTCTGGCAACGCCCGTGAATGTGGCAATTTCTATTTTACCAAAAATTCTGGATAAAGTTGAAAATCAAATCGTTATGGATGTTTGTTCTACCAAAACCGGTATCAGCGCGGCGGCGGAAAAACATTCGAAACGTGCGAATTTCTTGGCGGCGCACCCGATGGCAGGCACCGAATTTTCGGGACCGTGGGCTGCAATTTCCGATATGTTCGACGGGAAAGCCGGCATCATTTGCGACCAAGAGAAAAGTTCGCCCAAAGCGCTCGAAACCGTTGCTAAAGTGTTTGAAACGCTCAATATGCGCGCCGTTTACATGGATTCCGTCTCGCACGATACGCACGCGGCTTACGTGTCGCACATCTCGCACATTACGTCTTTTGCTCTGGCACTCACGGTGTTAGATAAAGAAAAAAATGAAAGTCATATTTTCGATTTGGCGGGCGGCGGATTTCGCTCCACAGTGCGTTTGGCAAAAAGCTCTGCCAATATGTGGGTGCCAATTTTTCAGGAAAACAGCAAAAATGTCATCGAAGTTTTGGATACATATATTGAAAAAATGCAAAATTTTCGGGATGCAATTTCCGACCAAAACATGGACGCGCTGCGCGAAATGATTACGACATCGAACAAAATTAAACGTGTCATTTGATAAAACGCATCGTAGTTACAGGACCCGAATCTGTCGGAAAATCAACGCTTTGTGCGCAACTCGCCTCGCATTACGGCACTGTTTTTGTGCCGGAATTTGCGCGCGAATATGTCGAAAACTTGGGCAGACCTTATGAATATCAAGATGTTGAACAGATTGCACGAACTCAAATTGAGCAACTTTCTGCAGAATATCCGCAAGCGCATGATTTTGTTTTTTTTGATACCGGTTTGATTATCACAAAAGTCTGGTTTGATGTCGTTTACGGCATGGTTCCTGACTTTTTGACACAGGCTTTGTCTGAAATAAAAATAGATTTGTATTTGCTTTTGCATCCTGATATTGAGTGGAAAGCAGATGGCGTACGCGAAAATTCCGGCTCAAATCGTTTGAAATTGTATGATTTGTACGAAAAGGAACTCGAAAAAAGAGGGTTTTCTTACAAAAAGATAAGCGGTTTCGGTCATAAACGCTTTGAAAATGCAATTTTAGCAACCGAATCGGCACGTTGTTTGTAAGAAACATATTAAAAATAGAAATAATCCGTTATCTATACACCAAACCTTAATTAATTTTAAACCATGAAACAGTTCATAAATAAAGCCGCACTTGTGTTCCTACTCGCAGTTGTAGGTTTTCAATTCGCTTTTGCTCAGGAAGTTACAAACACCGGAAAACGCGACGAAAACAGTCTCGTGTATTGGTTCAAAGTCGGTATCAGCTATAAAACCGACCAAGTTACCGGAATGCCGATAAACAACACGTCCGTGCAAACAAAAAAAGTTTATTACGGAAATCTCGAAAAATTCGACCTTAATTTGTGGAAAGGCTTGAGCACAGGTTCAAGTTTGTCCATCGGTCCGTTTTTTACTTACGACGAAGCCTACAAAGGCATGGCGTTGTACAACACCAAACACGAAACAGCCCCGATGGATACATCGTACGATGCAAGTCAGCAAGTGAATTATTTTATCATTTATGTCGGAAAACGCGACCGCTCTAACTCGCTGTATGTTACGCGCAAACCCGGAGCCGTTGCCACCGGAAACTATGAAAGTTTTTACGATGCGCTAAAAGTAGCTTTGGCTTCCGGTTCGGAAACTAAATATCACAACGCCGGCATTGCAATTGGTCCGTTTTGGGATTACAACGATGCCAACTTTGCCGTAGAACAATATCGAAAGCATTGACGATTTGATAATTACGATTTAATATTCAAAACTTTGGAACGTTGCGCTTCCCCCGAAACGGCAATTTTCCGAA
>DYSM01000022.1:11035-18005 GCA_020718265.1 Draconibacterium orientale
TTGAAACTTGAAACTTGAAATTTTTAAATCATCACATTTTCAAATTATCACATCACCACATGCCAAGGTATTTCGTTTTTTTGCTGACATTCGGTTTTTCAAATGCGCTGTTTTCTCAATCGGAAATTATTGAAAATAAGATATTTAACGAAAATATTAAAACGGTTGAAATATATAAAAAAGGCTTCCGATTTGCATATCCTGTGATTCGTTTGAACAGCAGCGAGCAACTTGTGTTGGAATTTGATGAACTGGGCGAAGAACGTTCGGATTTATCTTACACTGTGCAATTTTGCAATGCCGATTTTTCGCCTTCCGACCTCAATCCGATAGAATATTTGCAAGGTTACGAGGAAAATCAGTTGAACGATTATCAGCCGTCGTTTAACACACGTATTTCGTATAATCACTATTATTTAGAATTTCCGAATGATGATATAAGTCCTTTAATTTCAGGAAATTACGTTTTAATTGTGTATGCAGATTATGACCGCGAAAAGGTGGTTTTGCAACGTCGATTTTCTGTTTTGGACGAAAAAACACGCATCGAAGGCGTTGTTCGGCGTTCGAGCGAGGTGAGTACGATGATGCAAAATCAGGAAGTGGAATTTACCGTTACGGATGCCGGCGCAAATATGAGCAATCCGATTGATTTTATGAATGTTACCGTAGCGCAAAACAACCGAACCGACCGCACGCGCAGCCTTTTGAAACCCGATTATATTGCCGGAAATAGGTTTAATTTTTTGAATCCGTCTAAGTTAAATTTTCCTGCCGGAAATGAGTTTCGATATTTCAACCTAAAAACATACCGCTACACGACCGACCGCGTGATTCACATCGGCTTTGAAGAGCCATACTATCTTTTTACGCTATACCCGGAAAAACCCGAAGCCGACTTGCCGTACTCTTATACTCAGGATATTAACGGCGATTTTCTCATTACGGCTGAAAATGTTGAAAATCCGCAAACGGAAGCCGAATATGTGTTGGCTGATTTCAATTTCAAAGCTCCGAAATTGCCCGAAAACTCTGATTATTACGTTGTCGGCTCGTTTTGCGATTGGCAAATTTCCGAACAAAATAAATTGACTTACAATTTTACAACCGAACATTACGAGCTGCGTTTGAAACTAAAACAAGGCTTTTACAACTACGAATTTGTGCAAACGGACGGTTTTTCCGATTTACCGGACAATGCACTCACGGAAGGAAATTTCTCCGAAACCGAAAATAATTACGCCGTTTACGTCTATTATCGCAAGCCGGGCACGTATTACGATGCTTTGGTGGGCTATACGGTTCTGAATTCGTTAAAAAAATAGAAATCCGGTCATAAGATTTTTGGAACAGAAAAAAAAGAACTTATTTTTGTAGAAATTTGAACACACCGATGTTAAAATATTTTCGACTTATACGTTTCCAAAACTTGTTGATTATTGCCGCAACGCAATATCTACTGCGGTATGCATTGCTTATTCCGATGCTTGAAAATATGGGCTTCGAGCCGCAATTTAGCCATCTGAATTTTTCCTTTTTGGTGATTGCAACGCTTTTACTCGTCGCCGGCGGATATGTGATTAACGATTATTTCGACATGAAAATTGACAGCCTCAATCGTCCGGAGGAAGTGCTTGTGGGAAAGCAAATTAACAGACGAACAGCAATTTTGATACACATTATCGTAAACGCAATTGCGATTATACTTGGCTTAATCATTTCGCTCGAAATAGGACATTGGAAATTAGTTAATATTTTTATTCTCGTTTCGGTGCTGCTCTGGTTCTATTCCGCTTCTTTTAAACAC
The DNA here is from genome assembly GCA_020718265.1 of Draconibacterium orientale. Classification (GTDB taxonomy): domain Bacteria; phylum Bacteroidota; class Bacteroidia; order Bacteroidales; family JAADGE01; genus DYOJ01. The sequence goes on from DYSM01000022.1 coordinate 12,843, forward strand.
AGGTATTTAATTGGAAATCTGATAGTTGCACTGCTTACATCTACCGTTACGCTTTTGCTTCCCGTGATGTACGAATTGCCCCCGCTTTACACAAATTATTCGGAAGATTTGATGATGCTTGGCATGAATTTCGACATTCTTTTGTATTGGAGTGGGGCGTTTGCGCTGTTTGCATTTTTGACCACGTTGGCGCGCGAAATTATCAAAGATGCCGAAGATTTTGAAGGTGACCATGCCTACGGTCGGCGCACAATTCCGGTTGTTTTGGGCATCGGCGCGGCGCGAACAACCGTCAATATCATCAATTTGCTTGTCGTTGCATTGCTTGCCGTCGGATATTTTATGTTTTTGCACTGCACGGAACGTTTTGGCGAAGCTTGTTTGAAATACAACTATCCGTCTCTGATTTACATTGTCGTTTTTCTCATCGTTCCGCATCTGTTTTTAAGCTATAAAGTGTTGAAAGCTAATACAAAAGCACAGTGGCATAGTGCAGCAACAATATCAAAAATTTCCATGTTATTTGGTATTCTTTACACCTTGGTTGTCTATTTTCTTATTTCAAACTAAACGATATGAGCAGCGATTCAAATTTGTTATTTATCATAGCAGCAGTGGTTCTCGGACACATTCTGCTTGCCTTCGGATGGGTTTTGTATAAAATTTTCAAAAAGAAATAAACAGTAAACAGTTATCAGTAAACAGTTATCAGTAATCAGTTAACAGTAAACAGTTATCAGTAAACAGTTAACAGTAAACAGTAATCATATTTCGTATTTCATATTTCAACTAAGTTTTTGTATCTTTACGGAATATCTACATTAAAAAAAAACGGTCATGCTCAAAGAACTCAAAAAATTTAAGGTTACAAACTCAAATGTTCGACTTGCCGATTTTGATTCCGGCGACACGCTTGGTTTGAAAAAAGATTCGGCAAAAGATGAATTGGAAAACAATCGCAAGGAATTGGACGGTTTGCAGGATATTTTTTATGCAGACAATCGTTACAGCTTGCTCATAATTTTGCAGGCACCCGATGCTGCCGGCAAAGACGGTGCTATCCGCCACGTAATGAGCGGCGTGAACCCGCAAGGCTGTCGCGTGCACAGTTTCAAAAGCCCGTCGGATGAGGAACTCGACCACGATTACCTCTGGCGACATTACAAAGCCCTGCCCGAACGCGGCATGATTGAAATTTTCAACCGCTCGCATTACGAAAACTTGCTTATCACGCGAGTTCACCCCGAATATATTCTGAATGAGCGCATTCCGGGTTACGAAAAAGTTGAAGCTATTGATGAGAAATTTTGGAAAAAACGTTACGAACAAATCAATAATTTCGAAAAACACATTCACGAAAACGGCACGCATATTCTCAAATTTTTCCTGAATTTATCCAAAGACGAGCAAAAAGAACGTTTCATGGAACGGTTAAGCGACCCGACAAAACATTGGAAATTCAATTCCGCCGACCTTAAAGAGCGCGGCTACTGGGACGAATATCGCACCGTTTACGAAGAAATGTTGCAAAATACTTCGACCGAATACGCACCATGGCACATCATTCCGGCAGATAAAAAATGGTTCTCACGCGTGGCAATCGGCGAACTGATTGTTGAAAAACTCAAATCGCTCGACCTGCGTTACCCCGCTGCCGAAGACCCGGAAGCATTGAAAAAAGCAAAACATACGCTGGAAAATGAGTAAACAATGTTTAAGAAAAAACTTGTAAATATTTGATATTATGTAGGTTATTGTAAATTTTACAGTCGAGTGTATTGTCATAACGTAGTCAAAAAGTAGTCATATAATTGTCATTTAATTGTCAAATCGTAGTCAAACTTTATTACTGTTGAATTTCAACTGAATCTCCACAGAATTTCCAAAATTTGAGGTTTTCAGGGTAATATTGATTTGCTTGAAATAGCAAATCAATATTATCGCATGTTTTCATTCAGCAATTCGACCAACTCAAAAACCGTTGTCATCGGATTTTGTTTGTGATATTCCAAATCTTTTCGTTCAATATATAATTTTCGTGCCCGAGTCAGAGCTTGGGTCTGGCTTGCTTTTGGGTCGTTTTGCAGTTTTTGGTAAAGTTCTGAACAGAATTTTCGCTTTTTGCCTTCTTTTTCGTAGTTCAAACCCCAGATTTGGCTAAGTTTTTCGTAATAAAAAGTTCGGTGATTTTCGGTATCGGTATAAAAATAGTGCAAATAGAACCATAATTCAAAAGCATCGTTGGAATATGCGACTTTCATTCCGAGTTCTTTTGCTTTTTTTACGGCACTATCGAAATCCGGAATACAACGTTTTTCGTCCGCTTTTATATCCATATCGAACACACACCAAATTTCATCAAAGTCATTTGTTTTCAGATAGTTTTGAGCTGTTTCAACCAATTTTAGTTTACTTTCGCCCAAACCGATAGGTATCACTTTTAATGACAAAACATTCGATTGAAAATAAAGCTATAATTTACACATATTCAATTATTTATACGTTTTCTTACAAACACTAAATAGGTTTGTAAAATCACCCAAAAACGGTATTGCGCCGTATTTTCCGCTGATGTAATCTTTTTGAAATGATGCCGAATTTCGCACACCTTTAAATTGCACCAGCGAATACAAGTGGCTTTCGCCGTATTTATCTTTTTCAACAAAATCAATTTGGTCGCGGCGCAAAACATCAGCCGACAACAAATTTGTATCGTGCGTTACAAAAATCAATTGCCCTTTTTGGTTCTCTTTTGAGTTGAATAATTCTACAATTTTTTTTGAAATCAACGGATGAAAACGCGCATCAAACTCATCAATCACTAAGGTTTTTCCGTTTGAAACCGCATCAATGATAAACGAACTCAATTGAAACATTTTTTTTGTTCCGGCGGATTGGGTGTTTTCAAATAGCATTTGAAACTCTCCGATTTTTTCTTTTTTAGAGTTAAACTTGTTATGTGTAGATATAAGCAAGTCAGTATCTTGAAGTTGGATAAAGTCATTGACAATATTTTCAGGAACTAATTTTTGGAGGTCATCTTTTGATAATTTTAATATACCGATTGAATTAATCGCAGTGTCTGCAATTTTTAAGAAATCTACAATTTTATTTTTTCTGTCTTCATTTTTCACTTCATCACCTGCAAAAAATAATTGCTTATCTTCTAATCCGTTTAATACCGTAATAGACAAAAGTTCCTGCATAATCTTCCGCGAAAGTTCGCCTTTCAGGAAGGCAACTGTGGACAAAAACAAGGAATTATTCCGAAACACGTTGAGTGAAACGAGTTTATGTCCTTCGTTAAAATGCTTTTTGCTGATTTCTGTAATTTTGTCGTTTTCTCTGATAAAATATGCAACTTCACGTTCGTTTGGCGTTCCGAATAACCATTCACTTTTTATTTCTCTATTGGATGTTTCAAAACCGTATCTGTATGGTATATTGTCAATTTCGAAAATAAGTTGAAAAAAAGTAGGAAGTTTTTCAGTTTCATCTGATAATAAAAACAGAGCAACATAATTAAATAATACTGCTTCATCTTTTACAGAATCATTTATTATTGTGATAAATGAATTTAATGCCTTGACAACGTTGCTCTTACCGCTTGCGTTCGCACCGTAAATTGCTTTGCATTTGAGTAACGATTGCTTTTCGTCAATCGAAATCAAGTTGGTTTCTGAGAACTCATTTATCTTAGAAGCAGTCATATTCAAAGATTGAATGTCTTTAAACGACCTGAAATTTCCAAAGCTAAATTCTTTTATCATTTCAAAATTATTTTGTGTAAATAGGTTACAAAAATACAATTTAATCAAATCAAAACCTAATTTTAAGACTAATATTTGCAATAATTTTACAAATATTAAAATAAGATGATATTAAAACTTTAAAAAAAAATATCAATGAACACACTTCGATAAGCCGCTTAGCGGTTATTTTTAGAAAAATTTCATATTGATATTCAGACTTTTATAAAACCGCTTAGCGGCTAAGTGCATTTTTTGGAGTAAACTCATCATTAATGAGTCCGGTCTAAAAAGCCTGTTTTATTTTAGCTAAACAATCTCTATGCTTGATTATCAGTGTTTTTGAAAATATTTTATAATTTAAGTAAATTGCTTATTATCAACAATTTAACTTTACAAACTTTCAACTTTATGACTTTTTATACCGAACTCTTCTAATATTTTTGCAAAATTCCTTCAAGTGTGTTTATCAGCATTTCTTTGCTGAGTTCAGGTGTCGATTTATACACATCTAAAACGCCTTGAATACGCGCTTTTAGCTCATTTGAATTTCCGTTATTTTGTTTAGAATCAGTGATTTCTGTTGTTTCAGAAACAGCTTTTGGCGGATTTTTCTTGAAATATTCGTTCGCTGCGTTAATTTTTTCGAGATGGCTTGAAAAATAGCTTTTAATATCCTGATTTTGAGTTGTTTCAATCAAATCGCCGTATTTTTTGCTCAGCGAAATGAAATTTGTTTCAATGGTTTTGGAATCGGACGGCGGGTCGAGTTCGAGAATTTTGTAATATTCGGCTGTGTTAATCAGATTTGTTTTAGATTTAGAATCGACTTTGGGCGTATTGCTCGAAACAGCAGAAATTGCTGATTTCCAATCAATTATAGGAAGTTTCAACGCTTCGAGTTCGGTGGTGTAAATGGATTTTAGAGTTACAATTTTCTCGTTTTTGTAAAATTTATAAATTTCATTTCCGACAGCTATCAACGTAGTAATGAGCGCCATAGCCGAGGCTTCTTTGTGATATTTTCCCAAGCCGGTCATGTAATTGCTGTATTTGGTGCAAACTGCATTTGCCTCAGCCGCATGTTTATCGAACGATAAATTTCGCAACGCTTCGATGCTTGTTTTGGAATTTACTTCTGCTTTTAGTTTCTCAATCATTGCGTTATATTCGTCCGTGAGTTGGAGATACGTTTGGTGCTCTTTTTCAATCTCTTCCGACTTCAAATTTTGCGGAAACGACATGGTTTTATCCAAAAAAGCAGGTATAATTTTCATCACTTGCTCTCTGTTTTTTTTCAGATTTACAAACGTGGCTTCGTTGTATAATGCAGTGGTTATATTATTTGTATTTACCTGAGCATCAAGCACTAATGCAGCAAATATCAGCAAAAAAAGACTTATTGATTTCATAA
>DYSM01000305.1 GCA_020718265.1 Draconibacterium orientale
TAAAATTTTATTTTTTAGTTTGTTTTGATAAACAAATCTAATCATTTTTTTTCATTATCCATTGTCAATTTTCCATTGTCAATTAAAAAACTACATATTCCTTCTATATTGCCCGCCTACCTGAAACAAAGCTGCTGTCATTTGTCCGATAGAGCAATGTTTTGCGGCATTCATCAATTCTGCAAAAACATTTTTATTCAGAATTGCTGCCGTTTTCAGTTTTTCGGCTGCTTCGCGACTTGTTTCTGTGTGAAATTGATGTAATTCTTTCAACATTTCAATTTGATACCTTTTTTCTTCTTCCGTGGCACGAATCACTTCGCCCGGCGTTACGGTCGGCGAACCTGTTGAAGATAAAAAGGTGTTCACCCCCATAATCGGCAATTTCCCGGTGTGTTTCAAGTTTTCGTAATACAACGATTCTTCTTGTATTTTTCCGCGTTGATACATCGTTTCCATTGCCCCCGGAACGCCGCCTCGTTCCGTAATTCGGTCAAATTCCGAAAGGACTGCTTCTTCAACCAAATCTGTGAGTTCTTCGATGATAAACGAACCTTGTAAGGGATTTTGATTTTTTGCCAAACCCAATTCATGGTTAATAATCAACTGAATTGCCATCGCACGGCGAACCGATTCTTCGGTGGGCGTGGTAATTGCTTCGTCGTAGGCATTGGTGTGCAACGAATTGCAGTTATCGTAAATCGCATACAAAGCTTGCAAAGTAGTACGAATATCGTTAAAATCAATCTCTTGTGCATGAAGCGAACGCCCGGAAGTTTGAATGTGATATTTCAGTTTTTGCGAACGCTCATCTCCGTTGTATTTCAGTTTCATGGCTTTTGCCCATATCAGGCGAGCCACTCGCCCCATCACGGAATATTCGGGGTCGATGCCGTTTGAAAAGAAAAACGAGAGATTCGGGGCGAAATCATCGACCTTCATTCCTCGCGACAAATAATATTCTACATACGTAAAACCGTTTGCCAGCGTGAAAGCCAATTGCGAAATCGGATTCGCTCCGGCTTCTGCAATATGATAACCTGATATTGAAACAGAATAAAAATTTCGAACATCATGTGTGATGAAATATTCCTGCATATCTCCCATGAGTTTGAGCGAAAAATCGATGGAATAAATGCAAGTATTTTGAGCTTGGTCTTCTTTCAAAATATCAGCCTGAACGGTTCCGCGAACTTTCGAAATGGTCTCTTTTTTGATATTTTCGTAAATTTCCGAAGGCAAAACCTTATCTCCTGTAACACCAAGCAGCATCAATCCCAATCCGTTATTTCCTTCGGGCAATTCGCCCTGATATTGAGGTCGTTTCGTTCCTTTTATCTGATAAATTTCTTCAATTTTCAGTTCGATTTCTTTTTCCAAACCGTTTTTGTGAATGTAAACTTCACATTGCTGGTCTATGGCGGCATTCATAAAATACGCGGTCATAATCGGTGCCGGACCGTTGATGGTCATCGATACAGAAGTTTTTGCATCGGATAAATCAAACCCGGAATAGAGTTTTTTGGCATCGTCCAAACAGGCAATGGAAACACCGGCATTTCCTATTTTTCCGTAAATATCGGGTCGAATATTCGGGTCTTCGCCGTAAAGTGTTACCGAATCGAAAGCCGTTGAAAGTCGTTTTGCGGGAAGTCCGAGCGAAACATAGTGAAACCGTTTGTTGGTACGTTCCGGACCGCCTTCGCCGGCAAACATACGGGTGGGGTCCTCTCCTTCTCTTTTGAAGGGGAAAACGCCGGCTGCGTAGGGAAATTCGCCCGGTACGTTTTCTCGCAAATTCCATTTCAGAATATCGCCTTCGTTGCGGTATTTGGGCAGGGAAATTTTCGGAATTTTAAGATGAGAAAGACTTTCGGTATATGTATCGACACAAATATCTTTTCCGCGAACTTGGTAAATGTACTGAGGTTCGGTATATTTTTTTACAACATTCGACCAATTTTCGAGTATCTTTTTATTTTGATGGTCCAAATAAACTTCTTTTTCTTTGATTAAATTCGAAATAGGTAATTTTGATGTTTCGTCTTTTAATAAATCCGATGTTTTTTTAAGAGATTGAAGTGTATCTGCGATTTGTGCCTGTTTTTCGCTCCAATCGTTATATTTTCGAACGGTTTCCGATATTTCGGACAAATAACGTGTTCTTTGCGGTGGAATTATAATCACATCGCTCGACATTTCGGCTTGTATGGCTTGTTTTTCGGGTAACAGGAAACCGAATTTTTCTGAAAGTTTTTTGATGATTTCTTTATATAAAACATTTACTCCGTGGTCGTTGAAACGTGAGGCAACGGTTCCGAAAACCGGCATCGAATCCAAATCTATGTCGAACAGTTCATTGTTGCGTTGATATTGTTTTTTCACATCACGGAGTGCATCTGCGGCACCGCGTTTGTCGAATTTGTTGATGGCAATTAAATCGGCAAAATCCAACATATCAATCTTTTCCAATTGCGTAGCTGCACCGTATTCCGGAGTCATTACGTACAATGTTAAATCGCTGTGCTCGGTGATTTCGGTGTCCGATTGTCCGATTCCGGAGGTTTCGAGAATGACTAAATCGTATCCGGCGGCTTTTACTATTTCAACAGCGTCTTTTACGTATGGCGACATCGCCAAATTTGCCTGCCGAGTGGCAAGGGATCGCATATAAACATTCGGGCGGCTGATGGCATTCATGCGAATGCGATCGCCGAGTAATGCTCCGCCGGTTTTGCGTTTTGTGGGATCCACCGAGATGACGGCAATTGATTTTTTGGGTGCATTTTCGGTATATCGACGAACCAATTCATCTACCAAAGAGGATTTTCCTGCTCCACCGGTTCCGGTGATACCCAGAACGGGGATTTTTTTTTGTTTCGCTATTTCGCGAATTTCGCTCATCGTATTATCTGATTCAGCAGATATATTTTCGACACAAGAAATGAGTCGGGCTATGGATTTTACATCTTTTTCCGAAACTTTTTTTACAATGTTTTCGGGAATTTCAGAAATGGAATAATCCGATTTTTGGAGCAAATCGTTAATCATGCCTTGCAGTCCCATTTGGCGACCGTCGTCGGGCGAATAGATGCGTGCAATGCCGTATTCCTGCAATTCTTTGATTTCCGAAGGAAGAATTACGCCGCCGCCGCCGCCGAAGATTTGAATGTTTTGGCGACCGTTTTCTTTAAACAAATCGTACATGTATTTGAAAAATTCGATATGCCCGCCTTGATATGACGTAATTGCAACAGCCTGAGCATCTTCCTGTATTGCACAATCGACAATTTCCTGTACCGAACGGTTATGTCCCAAGTGAATAACTTCGGCACCCGAAGCCTGAATGATGCGTCGCATGACGTTGATAGAAGCATCATGCCCATCGAAAAGGGAGGCGGCTGTTACGATTCTGACTTTATTTTTGGTTTGATAGCGAACGGGATTTTCCATTTATTAAGTCGATTTAAAGGTATAAATTTTTATGCAAAGGAAATAAAAAAACAGACGGATTTGGTCAGAAAATCAAAAAAATATTAGTATGCAAACGATTTAGCCAAAAAAAAATAAGCAATTGAATATGAGTTTATAATCGCAGATTATTTATACTACCTTAAATCCGCATGTGTTTTTATATATTATGAGTTCAGTTTAAAAAGTCATAAAGTAGAAAGTTTATAAAGTTATAATACTG
>DYSM01000023.1 GCA_020718265.1 Draconibacterium orientale
AATTTAACTTTACAAACTTTCAACTTTATGACTTTTTATACTGAACTCATTAATATTTATCGTAAAATTTTTGGCTGATAAGAAAATTATTTATATTTTGATGCCAAATAATAATTATGAATTTCGACTTAAACGAGGAGCAAATTTTGATTCGCAACATTGTTCGCGATTTTGCAGAGCGCGAAGTGAAACCGCTCGCTAAGGAACAGGACGAACGCGGTCAATTTTCTGTCGATTTGACTCGTAAAATGGGTGAACTTGGCTTGTTCGGCATGTATTTGCCCGAAAAATACGGCGGTCAGCATTCCGATATACTGTCGTATATTATTGCTGTTGAAGAACTTGCGCGGATTGATAGTTCGCAGGCAGCAACGCTCGCGGCACATAATTCGCTTGGCATCGGTCCGATTTATTATTACGGAAATGAAACTCAGAAGCAGAATTATTTGCCAAAACTTTGCACGGGAGATGCGCTTTGGGCGTTCGGATTGACGGAACCGGATGCAGGTTCGGATTCTCGCGGCTCAAAAACAAACGCAAAACTTGAAAACAGAGAATGGGTCATTAACGGCTCTAAAATTTTCATAACAAACGGAGCTTCAGCAGTTTCTGTAGGTGCAACGGTTCAAACCGTGAGCGGAAATATCGAAGGGAAAAAAGAGTTTTCTGCAATTATTGTCGAAAAAGGAACACCCGGATTTTCACAAATTCAAATGCACGGAAAAATGATGTGGCGCGCATCCGACACCGCCGAGTTATATTTTGAAAATTGCCGAGTTCCTGAAGAAAATTTGCTTGGCGTGCGTGGGCAAGGCTCTAAAATTATGCTTAGTACACTTGACAACGGCAGGCTTTCCATTGCTGCAATGGGCTTGGGATTAGCGCAAGGTGCGATGGAATTGGCTGTAAAATATGCCAAAGAGCGCAAACAATTTGGTAAACCAATTTCGACATTTCAGGCAATTTCGTTCAAAATTGCCGACATGGCAACAAAAGTTGAAACTGCGCGCAACCTATTATATAAGGCGTGTTGGTTGAAAGATTCCGGCAGAGCTTTCGGAAAAGAGGCTGCTATGGCTAAATATTATTGCTCCGAAATTGCTAAAAGTGTTGCCGATGATGCCGTTCAAATCCACGGCGGATACGGCTTGATGAAAGATTATGACATTGAGCGATTTTATAGAGACCAACGTCTTTTGCAAATCGGCGAAGGCACGTCCGAAATTCAAAAAATGGTTATCGCTCGAAAAATTTTAGAATAAATATTAAATTTTTAGTGATATACTGAAAATAATTTGTTATTTTTATACTTATTAGTAATTTTGTAGTCCTGAATTTTTTTAATAAAATAGACAAATAATGATTAAAATTCCTGTAAAAGAAGGCGAAAGCATCGAAAGGGCTTTAAAACGTTTCAAACGTAAATACGAACGCACCGGCGTGCTGAAAGAAATGAGATCGCGTCAAGCGTTCACGAAACCGTCTGTTGAACGTCGTGCGGAAATTATCAAAGCACGTTACGTGCAAGGTTTGCGTCAAGAAGACAGCGAAGCATAGCATAAGCCGTTTTTTTTCGGTAACATAATGAATATCAGTGATTTTTTAACACATATAGAAGCAAATAAAGGCTACTCAAAGCACACTGTTTCGGCGTATTCCGCTGATTTAAGGCAGTTTGAGGAATTTTGTGAGCAAAACACAAATTCAGAATCTGCTGAGATTGATGCAAAAAAAATCCGCAGTTGGGTTGCAAAACTATCCGACACCGGATTGGAACCGTCAAGTATCAACAGAAAAATAACAGCCGTTCGCTCTTATGTTCGATTTCTTAGCAGAAGTAATCCTCAGCAACCCGGTGAAGCTGACAAAATAAGCAGGTTAAAAACATCGAAAAAATTACCGATATTCATTTCCGAAAAAGAAATGACTTCTCTCGTTGACGGATTTGTCTTTGCAAACGATTTTATCGGATGTCGAGACAAGCTCATAGTAGAGCTGTTATACTGTACCGGAGTGCGTCGAAGTGAGTTAATATCTCTCAAAATAAATGATATAGACTCAATGCTATGCCAAGTAAAGGTCTTGGGTAAACGTAATAAAGAACGAATAGTCCCGTTCCCCAAAAATGTATTAAAGAGTTATTATTTTTATCTTGACGAACGAAATAAGATAGAAACAACGTCAAATGCACTTTTTGTTACCGAGCATGGTTCGCCTATTTATGCAAATTTAGTTTATCGAACTGTAACAAAATATGCAGAGTATGTTTCAAAGGAACAAAAACGCAGCCCTCATATATTGCGACATAGTTACGCAACGCATTTATTGAATTCCGGTGCAGACATAAATGCAGTCAAAGAGTTGTTAGGACATTCGAGCCTTGCAGCAACGCAAGTTTATACACACAACACATACGAAAAAATAGTAAAAGTTTATAACCAAGCTCATCCCAGAGCGAAAAAATAATAACACCATGGACATAAAAGTGAATACCGTTCATTTCGATGCCGACAAGAAATTGCTCGAATTCGTGGAAAAAAAAGTAGTAAAGTTAGCTTCCGGCGTCGAGGGCGTTGTCGGAGCAGAGGTTCATTTGACATACGATGCTTCAAAACCGAAGCATACGGAAAACAAATCGGCAAAAATAAAGTTGGAAGTACCCGGAAACGATTTATTTGCAGAAAAAGAAGCAACCACCTTTGAAGAGGCTGTGGATTTGACAGTTGACGCGTTAAAGAAGCAGGCGGAAAAATACAAATCGAAAGAGAAGTAAAAAAAAAATAAAAAAAAGTTCAAAAGAATTTGGAAGCAAAGAAAATTTTCCATACATTTGCACTCCGAATTTAGAACGTTGAAAACAGCGTTGAAAGTACATAAAAATTTTGTTGCCGGTGTAGCTCAGTTGGCCAGAGCAGCTGATTTGTAATCAGCTGGTCGGCGGTTCGAATCCGTCCACCGGCTCAACGTATTCAAGGGGGGATTCCAGAGCGGCCAAATGGGGCAGACTGTAAATCTGTTGTCTTCGACTTCGGAGGTTCGAATCCTCCTCCCCCCACAAATACACACAAGCGGGAGTAGCTCAGTTGGTAGAGCGGAAGCCTTCCAAGCTTCAGGTCGCGGGTTCGAACCTCGTCTCCCGCTCTTAAAGCCAACGTAGCTCAGGGGTAGAGCACTTCCTTGGTAAGGAAGAGGTCGTGGGTTCAATTCCCACCGTCGGCTCAGCTCGTTGTAATATCAGACTTTAAACTATTTTAATAATAAATATCAATCATGGCAAAAGAAAAATTTTCAAGGACCAAGCCGCACGTCAATATTGGTACCATTGGCCACGTTGACCATGGTAAGACCACTTTGACCGCTGCTATCACCTTAGTTTTGAGCAAAAAAGGCTTATCAGAGGTTAAAACCTTCGACTCAATCGATAACGCACCGGAAGAAAGAGAAAGAGGTATCACCATCAATACAGCACACGTAGAATACCAAACAGAAAAACGTCACTACGCTCACGTTGACTGTCCCGGACACGCCGACTATGTTAAGAACATGGTAACAGGTGCCGCTCAAATGGACGGTGCTATCTTGGTTGTAGCAGGTACAGACGGACCTATGCCGCAAACACGAGAACACGTTCTTCTTGCTCGCCAAGTAAATGTTCCGAAAATGGTTGTGTTCGTAAATAAAGTTGACATTGTAGATGACCCGGAATTATTAGAACTTGTCGAAATGGAGTTGCGCGAGCTTCTTAGCTTCTACAAATACGATGGAGACAATACTCCAATCATCATGGGATCTGCTCTGGGTGCTCTTAACGGAGAGGCTCAATGGGAAGAAAAATTGATGGAACTCATGGATGCTGTTGATACTTGGATTCCGCTTCCTCCTCGTGATGTTGACAAACCGTTCTTGATGCCGGTTGAAGATGTATTCTCAATTACAGGTCGCGGTACTGTTGCAACAGGCCGTATCGAAACAGGTCTGATACACACAGGAGACCCTGTTGAAATTATAGGTTTACAAACAGAGAAACTCACTTCTACTGTAACAGGTGTTGAGATGTTCCGCAAAATACTTGACGACGGACAAGCAGGAGATAACGTGGGCTTATTGTTACGCGGTATTGACAAGGCTGCTATAAAACGTGGTATGGTTATTGCAAAACCCGGTTCTGTAAAACCGCACCAAAAGATTAAAGCAGAGGTTTATATCCTGAAGAAAGAAGAAGGCGGACGTCATACCCCATTCCATGACAACTATCGTCCTCAATTCTATTTGAGAACTTTGGACGTTACAGGCGAAATTCACTTGCCGGCAGGAACTGAGATGGTAATGCCCGGTGACAACTTAACTATACAAGTTGATTTAATCTACCCTGTTGCAATGACTCAAGGCTTACGTTTTGCAATACGCGAAGGCGGCAGAACTGTTGGAGCCGGACAAGTTACTGAAATACTTGATTAATATAAAAGAAATAGACTTTACAATTCGGTGGGTTTGGGGCTTACCGAATTTGTTTTGTCGAAACACACGGGTGTAGCTCAATTGGTAGAGTAGTGGTCTCCAAAACCATTGGTCGGGGGTTCGAGTCCCTCCTCCCGTGCAAAATATATCAGAAATGAAACTCAAAACGTATCTTAAAGAATCCTATACTGAGCTTGTAGAAAAGGTCAGTTGGCCAACATGGTCTGAGTTACAATCAAGTGCAATTATTGTGATGGTAACTTCGTTTATCATAGCTCTGGTGGTCTATGTAATGGATACTTTTTTTAGTTTTACGATGACTAAAATTTATGAATTGTTTGCGTAATAGTTGGTCATGAGTGAAGAACTGAAAGAAAATACCTCCTTAGAAAAAAAATGGTACGTCTTACGAGCAATCGGAGGTAAAGAAAAAAAGGTCAAGGAGTATATCGAAAACGAGATAAATCGCTTAAAATTAAGCGATTATATTGCGCAAGTGATTATACCGACAGAGAAAGTTTACCAAGTGCGAAACGGAAAGAAAATTAGCAAAGAACGCAATTTTTATCCCGGTTACGTGATTATCGAAGCAGTGTTGACCGGAGAAATACCGCATATTTTACAAAATGTACCGAATGTTATCAGTTTCCTTGGCGAAACTAAAAAAGGAGAACCTGTTCCGTTACGCAAATCAGAAGTCAACAGAATACTCGGACGAGTTGATGAATTGGCTGAAAGCGGAGAGGCAATCTCTGTTCCGTTCCACCCCGGAGAAAATGTAAATGTTACCGACGGACCTTTCAACGGTTTTACCGGAACGGTAGAAGAGGTAAACGATGAAAAAAGAAAGCTCAAAGTTATGGTTAAAATCTTCGGACGAAAAACCTTGGTTGAGCTGAGTTTTATGCAAGTAGAAAAAGAATAGCTGTTACGTTTTATATAATGCTTCCAAAAATCGCTATTAAACGAATTATACAATGGCAAAAGAAATACTAAAAGTAGTTAAGCTACAAGTCAAGGGAGGAGCCGCAAACCCGTCGCCACCAATTGGTCCTGCACTTGGTTCTGCCGGTGTGAACATTATGGAATTCTGTAAGCAGTTCAACGCCAGAACACAAGATAGTGTTGGTAAGATTATTCCGGTTGAGATTAAGGTTTACAAGGACAAATCGTTTGATTTTGTTACAAAAACTTCGCCTGCCGCGGTACAATTATTAGCAGTTGCAAAATTAAAATCGGGTTCAGGAGAACCGAACCGAAAGAAAGTCGGAACGGTAACATGGGCACAGGTTAAAGAAATTGCAGAAGACAAAATGAAAGATTTAAACTCTTTTACAATTGAGTCTGCTGTTAGTATGGTTGCCGGCACAGCGCGCAGTATGGGTCTCAAAGTTGAAGGACAAAATCCCTTTCAAGGTTAAATATTAATTTATCGGAAAACATGGCAAGAATTACAAAAAATAGAAAAAAAGCCTTAGGAAAGATTGATGCCGATAAGCAATATACTCTATCAGAAGCTGCAAAGTTGGTAAAGGAAATCACGATGACTAAATTCGATTCCTCTGTGGATATCGATGTAAGTTTGGGCGTGGATCCTCGTAAAGCAGATCAAATGGTTCGCGGTACGGTATCTTTACCACACGGAACAGGAAAAGATGTAAGAGTGTTGGTCTTGTGTACACCTGATAAAGAGGAAGAAGCAAGGAATGCAGGAGCCGACCACGTTGGACTTGATGAATACATTGAGAAAATCAAGGGCGGTTGGACAGATGTAGATGTTGTGATTGCAATGCCTTCAGTGATGGGAAAACTTGGTCCGCTTGGTCGAATACTCGGTCCGCGCGGTTTGATGCCAAACCCAAAAGTCGGAACGGTTACAAATAACGTTGGATCAACAGTTACCGAAGTAAAACAAGGTAAAATAGATTTCAAAGTTGATAAATTTGGTATTGTGCACACCGGAGTTGGGAAAGTTTCTTTCGATGCGGATAAAATTATTGAAAATGCAAGAGAATTCTTACAAACAATAAATAAGTTAAAACCATCAGCAGCAAAAGGAACTTATATGAAGAGTATTTACCTTTCATCTACGATGAGTCCCGGTATACGAATAGATGTAAAATCAATAACAGCTGAATAGTTACCAGATATGAAACGAGAAGATAAAGGTAAAATCATTGAAACTCTTGCAGCGCAAATTAAAGAAAGCAGCCATTTTTATGTCGCAGACATTGCCGGCTTAGATGCTGCACAAACAACGGAATTAAGACGAGAATGCTTCAGAAACAACATTAAATTGGTTGTCGCTAAAAACACACTTTTTCAAAAAGCTATTGAAAAATCAGGAAAAGATATTCAAGGCTTTGAGAAAATTTTGGCAGGACCAACTTCAGTTATGTTCACAGAAGTATCTAACGCACCCGCTAAATTGATAAAAGAATTTCGTAGAAGAGGCGAAAAACCAATTCTTAAGGGAGCTTTCGTAGAAGATGATGTGTATGTAGGAGACGACCAGCTTGATTCGTTGGTTGCTGTAAAATCTAAATCCGAACTTATCGCCGACGTTATGGCGATGTTGCAAACTCCGATCCGAAATGTTATCGGTGCATTGCAATCCGGCGGCAATACCATCACCGGAGTATTAAAAACATTAGAAGAAAAAAAATCGTAATTTAAATCGTAAATTTTATCAAAATGGCAGACTTAAAGGCATTTGCAGAACAATTAGTTAACTTAACAGTTAAAGAAGTTAAAGAATTAGCCGATATTTTAAAAAATGAGTACGGTATTGAACCCGCAGCAGCAGCAGTAGCAGTAGCAGCAAGCTCAGGCGGCGGAGCTGATACAGCAGCAGCAGTAGAAAAAACGGAATTTGATGTTATCTTGAAAGCAGCAGGCGACAAAAAGTTGCAAATTGTTAAAAAGGTAAAAGAACTTACCGGAATTGGTCTAAAAGAAGCAAAAGAACTCGTTGATTCAGCTCCGGCAACATTGAAGGAGAAGGTATCTAAACAAGAAGCTGAAGCTCTGAAAGCAGAGCTAGAAGCAGACGGTGCCGAAGTTGAAATAAAATAAGCACTGTTAATCAGGCAGATACAGGTTTAGGGTTATGGAAATAGCTCTAAACCTTTTATTGTAAAAGGCTTAGGCTTAATACCTAACAAATTCAAAATAACATTAATACTTCAACGATGTCATTCGAGAACGAAAGAATTAATTTTGCTTCAGAACGAGTCTTATTGGATTATCCCGATTTTCTCGAAATTCAACTGAAGTCGTTCAAGGAATTTTTTCAAATTAACACTACTGCCGAGGAGCGCAGAGAAGAAGAACTACACCAAGTTTTTCTTGAAAATTTCCCAATCACTGATACACGAAATAATTTTGAACTCTCTTTTCTTGATTATTCGTTCGACCCGCCCAGATACTCTATTGACGAGTGTATAGAACGTGGGCTTACTTATAGTGTGCCTTTCCGTGCAAAACTTAAACTCGAATGTAACGACCCTGAGCATGAGGATTTTGATACTGTAATTCAAGATGTGTATCTTGGAACAGTACCTTACATGACCCCGAGCGGAACCTTTGTTATCAACGGAGCCGAGCGTGTTGTGGTTTCACAGTTGCATCGTTCGCCCGGCGTATTTTTTAGCCAAAGTTTACATGCAAACGGCACAAAATTGTATTCTGCTCGCATTATTCCGTTCAAAGGTTCCTGGATAGAATTTGCCACAGACATTAATAATGTCATGTATGCTTACATTGACAGAAAGAAAAAATTACCGGTTACAACCTTGTTAAGGGCTATCGGTTTTGAATCCGATAAAGAAATTTTAGAAATATTCGGACTTGCAGACGAAATAAAAGTAAGTAAAGCGAACTTAAAAAAAGTTGTCGGTCGAAAATTAGCGGCTCGTGTTTTAAAATCTTGGGTCGAAGATTTCGTAGACGAAGATACCGGAGAAGTTGTTTCTATTGAACGAAACGAAGTGATTATTGACAGAGAGACAGTTCTTGAAGAGCATCATATCGAACATATTGTCGACTCGCAAGAACAAACAATTTTGCTTCATAAAGAAGCCGAAAATGCAATTGATTACGCTATTATATATAGTACATTACAGAAAGATCCGTGCAATTCTGAAAAAGAAGCTGTTCTACACATCTATAGACAATTGCGTAACGCGGAGCCACCTGATGAATCGACAGCTCGTGAGGTTATTGATAACCTGTTTTTCTCTGATAAACGCTACGATTTAGGAGAGGTTGGTCGTCATAAAATCAACAAAAAATTAGAATTAAATATTGATGTCAACGTCCGGATTCTTACAAAAGACGACATCATAGCTATTATAAAACATTTGATTCAACTCATCAACTCCAAAACGGATGTCGATGATATTGACCATTTGAGTAACAGACGTGTAAGAACTGTCGGCGAACAGCTTTCGAGCCAGTTTAGCGTAGGGCTTGCTCGTATGGCGAGAACCATTCGCGAACGTATGAATGTCCGTGATAATGAAGTGTTTACACCTATTGATTTGATTAATGCAAAGACATTGTCTTCTGTTATTAATTCGTTCTTTGGAACAAACCAACTTTCGCAATTCATGGATCAAACCAATCCGCTTGCAGAAATGACACACAAACGTCGTTTGTCTGCGCTCGGTCCGGGTGGTTTGTCTCGTGAGCGTGCAGGCTTCGAGGTACGCGACGTTCATTATACGCATTACGGACGTTTATGCCCGATTGAAACACCCGAAGGTCCGAACATTGGCTTAATCTCATCACTTTGCGTTTTTGCTAAAATAAACAGTCTCGGATTTATTGAAACACCATATCGAAAAGTAGAAGCGGGTCGCGTGGATTTAACTACCGAAGGCGTAAAATATTTAAGCGCAGAAGAAGAAGCTGAACTCGTAATCGCACAAGCAAATGCTCAAATTGATGCACTCGGAAATTTCGTAAACCCGCGTGTTCAATCCCGATTACAAGGCGATTTCCCTTTTAGCGAGAAAGAGCAAGTCCACATGATGGACGTTGCGCCAAACCAAATCGCGTCCATAGCAGCATCGCTCATTCCATTCTTAGAGCATGACGATGCGAACCGCGCGCTCATGGGGTCTAACATGATGCGCCAAGCGGTGCCGTTGTTAGTGCCCGAAGCTCCGATTGTCGGAACCGGAATCGAACCAATGGTAGCACGGGATACACGTTCTATGCTTGTTGCCGAAGGCGAAGGTGTGATTGAATATGTGGACGGTGATGAAATTCTAATTCGTTACGAACGCTCTGAGGATGAGAGGTTTGTAAGTTTTGAAGACGATGTTGTTCGTTATGTTATTCCAAAATTCAGAAAAACAAATCAAAGTACCTGTTTGACATTAAGCCCGATTGTAAAAAAAGGACAAAAAGTAACCACAGGACAGATATTAACTGACGGTTATTCGACCGAAATGGGCGAGCTTGCACTCGGTAAAAATCTGAAAGTAGCATTCATGCCTTGGAAAGGATATAATTTTGAGGACGCAATTGTGATTTCGGAACGTGTTGTGCGAGAAGACATCTTTACATCTTTACACATCGAAGAACATATTCTTGAAGTGCGTGATACTAAGCGCGGTATGGAAGAGCTTACACCTGATATCCCGAACGTTAGCGAAGATGCCACCAGAAATCTTGACGAAAATGGTATAATTCGTATCGGCGCACATGTGAAGCCGGGCGATATCTTGATAGGAAAAATTACGCCAAAAGGAGAATCAGATCCGTCCCCGGAAGAAAAATTGTTACGTGCAATTTTTGGAGACAAAGCCGGCGATGTTAAAGATGCGTCTTTGAAGGCTTCGCCCTCACTTTTCGGAACTGTAATTGAAAAACGCCTGTTCTCGCGTTCAATGAAAACCAGAAAAGGTAAAAATGCGGAGAAACCTCTGATTGAAAAAATTGAAGCGGAACAAAATCGAGCCGTAAACACTTTGAACGAACGCTTGATTGACAAATTGTTCAATATGCTTAACGGAAAAGTTTCCCAAGGTGTAAAAGATACTCTCAATCAGGAAATTATTGAAAAAGGAAAAAAATTTACTTTAAAAGATTTGCAAAGGATAGACTACCTATCTGTAAATGCAGATAAGTGGACAACAGACAAAGATAAAAATGATTTAATTAAACGATTGATACATAATTATGTCATAAAGTTTAAAGAAATCGACAGCGAGTTTAAGCGACGCAAATATAACATTTCTGTCGGAGATGAATTACCGATTGGTATTGTTCAGCTTGCAAAAGTTTATATCGCAAAAAAACGAAAAGTTAAGGTTGGCGATAAGATGGCAGGGCGTCACGGAAATAAAGGTATCGTTGCACGGATTGTGAAAGACGAAGACATGCCTTTCCTCGCTGACGGAATGCCTGTCGATATTGTGTTGAACCCGCTCGGTGTGCCTTCCCGTATGAACCTCGGACAAATTTATGAGTCCGTTCTTGGATGGGCAGGCAAAGAACTTGGCGTGAAATTTTTTACTCCGATTTTCGACGGTGCATCGTTACAACAAATCAATGATTACACTGACAAAGCCGGCGTGCCCCGCTTTGGTAAATCATATTTGTACGACGGCGGAACAGGCGAACGCTTTGACCAGCCGGCAACAGTAGGCGTGATTTATATGTTGAAACTTGGGCACATGGTGGACGACAAAATGCACGCACGTTCCATCGGACCTTACTCGCTCATCACGCAACAACCACTTGGAGGTAAAGCACAGTTCGGCGGACAGCGTTTCGGTGAAATGGAAGTGTGGGCACTTGAAGCATTCGGTGCTGCCAACATTTTGCAAGAAATGCTTACCGTAAAATCCGATGATGTTGTGGGAAGAGCGAAAGCTTATGAAGCAATTGTCAAAGGCGACCCATTTCCGGAACCCGGTGTGCCCGAGTCGTTCAACGTATTGTTGCACGAACTTCGTGGACTCGGTTTGAGCGTATCGCTCGATTAAAAATACAGAAGGGAAGCGGGCTTTGTGCTCACTTCCCCAACTTTCTATTGTGTATTTCATATTATTTAAGCAATATGGCATTCAGAAAAAGTAATAAAGCAAGCAGCAGTTTCTCTAAAATAACTATCAGCTTAGTTTCTCCGGAAGAAATTTTGGAACGCTCAAGCGGCGAAGTTTTAAAACCCGAAACAATTAATTATCGAACCTACAAACCTGAGCGTGACGGTCTTTTCTGCGAACGCATTTTTGGACCCGTGAAGGATTACGAATGTCATTGCGGTAAATACAAACGTATTCGTTACAAAGGCATCGTTTGCGACCGTTGCGGGGTAGAAGTTACCGAGAAAAAAGTGCGTCGCGAACGCATGGGACATATTTCTCTGGTTGTTCCGGTTGCGCATATTTGGTATTTCCGTTCGTTGCCGAATAAAATCGGATATTTGCTCGGATTGTCCACCAAAAAATTAGATTCCGTAATTTATTATGAAAAATATGTTGTCATACAACCCGGTGTCAAAGATGCAGACGGAATCAAAGGTCTCGATTTTCTGACGGAAGAGGAATATTTGAATATCTTAGATTCGCTTCCGCGAGAAAATCAAATGCTCGATGACTCAGACCCGAATAAATTCATCGCAAAGATGGGTGCTGAGGCTCTGTTCGACTTACTCGCACGCATCAATTTGGAAGATATGATGTACGATTTGCGCGACAAAGCGAATAAAGAAACGTCGCAACAACGTAAAAGCGATGCACTTAAGCGTTTGCAAGTTGTGAATGCGTTCCACAAATCGCAACATGTGAATAAGCCCGAACGTATGATTTTGAAAGTCGTTCCGGTTATTCCGCCGGAATTGCGCCCGTTAGTACCGTTGGACGGCGGTCGTTTTGCTACATCAGACTTAAACGATTTATACAGAAGAGTTATCATTCGTAACAATCGTTTGAAACGACTTATTGAAATCAAAGCTCCCGAAGTTATTTTGCGTAATGAAAAACGTATGTTGCAGGAAGCTGTAGATTCGCTTTTCGACAATTCCCGCAAATCAAGTGCAGTAAAAACAGAAGCTAATCGTCCGCTTAAATCGTTGAGCGACAGCTTAAAGGGTAAGCAAGGACGTTTCCGTCAAAACTTACTCGGTAAACGTGTAGATTATTCTGCGCGTTCGGTAATTGTTGTAGGACCCGAATTAAAAATGCACGAATGCGGTTTGCCGAAAGAAATGGCTGCCGAACTCTATAAACCGTTTATCATCAGAAAATTGATAGAACGTGGTATTGTAAAAACAGTAAAATCTGCAAAAAAAATAATTGACAGACGTGATGCCGTTGTTTGGGATATTCTTGAAAATGTTTTAAAAGGACATCCTGTATTGCTGAATCGTGCTCCCACCTTGCACCGACTTGGTATTCAGGCATTTCAACCTAAATTGATAGAAGGTAAAGCTATTCAACTTCACCCGCTTGTTTGCACTGCGTTCAATGCCGACTTCGACGGAGACCAAATGGCGGTGCATTTGCCACTCGGAAATGCTGCAATTTTGGAAGCACAACTTCTCATGTTGGCATCTCACAATATTCTGAATCCTGCTAACGGCGCACCTATTACCGTTCCGTCCCAAGACATGGTTCTCGGATTATATTATATAACAAAACAACGACGCACAACGCCCGAACGCAAAGTGAAAGGCGAAGGTCTGATGTTTTATTCGACGGAAGAAGCTATTATCGCGTACAACGAAAAGGCGGTCGAATTGCACGCAATTGTAAAATTAATGCGTAAAGGTAAGTTGATAGAAACTTCTGTCGGTCGAATTATTTTCAATCAATTTGTACCCGACGAAGTTGGTTATATTAACGAAATTTTGACCAAAAAAGCTTTGCGTGATATTATCGGCGATGTACTTACTCGATGCGGTATGGCAAAAGCTGCCGATTTCTTGGACGATATTAAAGCCTTGGGATACAAAATGGCATTTGAAGGCGGATTGTCTTTCAATCTGGACGACATTATTATTCCGACTGCAAAAAAAGAAATGATTGCCGAAGGCTATCTTCAGGTTGAAGAGGTTATTGAAAACTTCCATGCCGGTGTAATCGCAAATAACGAACGTTACAACCAAATTATTGATATTTGGACACATACAAATGCTAGACTCACGCACACTGTTATGACTGAGTTAAGCTCTGATAACCAAGGATTTAACTCTGTATTTATGATGTTAGATTCCGGCGCACGGGGCTCGCGCGAGCAAATTCGTCAGCTCTCCGGAATGCGGGGTTTGATGGCGAAACCACAAAAATCAGGAGCAACCGGCGGACAAATTATTGAAAACCCGATTTTATCAAACTTCAAGGAAGGACTTTCCGTTTTGGAATACTTCATTTCGACCCACGGTGCTCGTAAAGGTTTGGCTGATACGGCTTTGAAAACAGCCGATGCCGGATATTTAACGCGTCGTTTGGTGGATGTTGCTCAAGATGTCGTAATTACTGAGGTCGATTGCGGAACGTTGCGCGGATTAAATGCATCTGCCATTATGGCAAAGGACGAAATCGTGCAAACACTATACGAGCGCATACTCGGACGAACTTCCGTGCATGATGTGTATCATCCGAGCACAGGCAAAATCATTGTTTATTCGGGTGATCAAATAACGGAAGATGTTGCGAAAGTGATAGAAGAATCGCCGATTGAAGAAGTTGAAATTCGTTCGGTATTGACTTGCGAAACACAACAAGGTGTGTGTGCAAAATGCTACGGACGTAATTTGGCTTCCGGTAAAATGGTTCAAGCAGGTGAGGCTGTGGGAGTTATTGCAGCACAGTCCATCGGAGAACCGGGAACTCAGTTAACGCTTCGAACGTTCCACGTTGGAGGTGTTGCCGGCGGTTCTGCAGCAGAAAACAGCATTGTTGCAAAATATTCCGGTATTGCTAAATTCGAGGAGTTGAGAACAGTTCTTGCCGAAAAAGAGGACGGTGATGTGCATGTGGTCGTAAGTCGTATGGCTGAATTAAAACTTTACGATGAAAATACGAATATACAAGTTACCAGCTACTCAATCCCTTATGGTTCAAAATTGTATTTTACAGAAGGCTCAAAAGTAACACGCGGTGACCTCATTTGCGAATGGGATCCGTATAATGCCTTGATTGTTACGGAGTTCTCAGGTAAAATTGAATTCATACAGTTAGTTGAAGGTGTAACGTTTAAAATCGAAAAAGACGAGCAAACCAACTACGTTGAGAAAGTCGTAATCGAATCAAAAGATAAAACTAAAAACCCCGAAATCGGTATCACCAACGAATCAGGAGAACTTGTGATGGCTTACAGTTTACCTGCCGGCGCACACATTTCTGTTGAACACGGTACGGCAATCCGCATTGGAGATATCATTGCAA
The DNA here is from genome assembly GCA_020718265.1 of Draconibacterium orientale. GTDB lineage: Bacteria > Bacteroidota > Bacteroidia > Bacteroidales > JAADGE01 > DYOJ01. The sequence continues at coordinate 14,862 of DYSM01000023.1, forward strand.
AAATTCCGCGTAACGCAGGAACAGCCGGCGACATCACGGGAGGTTTACCACGAGTTACCGAACTTTTTGAAGCTCGTAACCCATCAAATCCCGCTACAGTTTCTGAAATTGACGGAATTGTTGAGTTTGCAAAAATTAAACGCGGTAAAAAAGAAGTTGTAGTACGCTCAAAAACCGGCGAAGAGATGAAATATCTCGTAGCAATGTCGAAACAAATTTTGGTTCAACCCGGCGATTATGTAAAAGCGGGTATGCCATTGTCCGACGGTGCAGTTACGCCTTCCGATATTCTTGCAATTAAAGGACCGACCAAAGTTCAGGAGTATATCGTGAATGAAGTTCAGGAAGTTTACCGACTGCAAGGTGTAAAAATTAACGACAAACATTTTGAAGTCATTGTTCGACAAATGATGAAAAAAGTGCTCATCGAAGAACCGGGCGATACGCTTTTCCGTGAAAAGCAAATTGTGGATAAATGGGATTTCCGTGAGGCAAATGATGCAATTTTTGGCATGAAATTTATTGAAGAATCCGGCGATTCCACGAAGTTGAAACCCGGACAAATCGTGTCGGCTCGTCGTTTGCGCGATGAAAATTCAATGCTGAAACGTAAAGATTTGAAGGAAGTTACGGCTCGTGATGCCGAACCTGCAACGTCGAGTCCAATCTTGCAAGGTATTACGCGCGCCGCGCTGCAAACGAAGAGTTTCATGTCTGCCGCATCGTTCCAAGAAACGACCAAAGTTTTAAACATGGCTGCTATCAGCGGCGATGTGGACGAACTTATCGGTTTGAAGGAAAATGTAATTGTCGGACACAAAATTCCGGCGGGAACTGGTATCCGAAAATATCAAAAGATAAAAGTCGGACAAGAAATGTACGAATCGCATCACAACAAAGGTAATTAGTCTCTAACATAGTCCGTAGCAATGTGTTACGGACTTTTTTATTTCAACAAAATGGAACAAAAAAATAATAATGACAATCGTTTGAATATCGAATTAAAAGAAGATGTTGCCGACGGAATTTATTCAAATTTAGCCGTAATTTCGCATTCGCCGTCGGAATTTGTGGTCGATTTTGTGCGCATGTTGCCCGGAATGCCAAAAGCAACCGTAAAATCGCGCATCATTATGACGCCTGATAATGCGAAACGCTTGCTTTCCGCATTGCGCGACAATGTAGCAAAATATGAAAAAATGTTCGGAACAATTGTAGAAAAAGATCAGCCGAAAATGCCGTTTACGTTTGGCGGACCTACGCCGGAGGCATAGTTTCAGACACGGTTTTGAAAATTATTGAACCGTCAGAGATTAAATTGTTCTTTTTTAGATAATTAAACAGTTCTAAAATTGGCTGTTTATAAAACGCATCGCCTTCCTGATGAAATCCAAAATTCATCACAAACGGGGATGCGTTTTGACTTTTTAAAGCATTGTCAATCAAAATAATCCATGTTTTTTTTGCAGAAATGTAATCCGACATTGCGCCATTGTTCGGCATTTCTGTCAGATTTCCGATTTTGTAAGGTTGCGATGTTTTTAAAATCGGGTAGGAGCAGGCTATGTTGTTTTTGAGATAGGATTCTGTTTCTTTTTCTTGCTCAAATCCCCAATTTCGCATCACCATTTCTGTCCAAATTCCGTTTTCTGTATCTTGTTCGTCGAATTTATTTCCTTGATTTTCAGAAGAATAACCTTGCGACAACACTTCCGGCGGAGCGGCTGACGAATCCCAAAGAAAACCCGTTTTTTCTAAATTTTTTGTTATTAAATCGGATAAAATCCAGCCGCCTGCGCGAAATCCGACGATTTTTCTTTCCGTAAAGACGGTTTCTAAACTTTGTTTTGAAAAATTGAGAATCTGAAAAATTTCATTGTCCGAGTAGGCTGAAAGCGGAACGCCGCGTCCTTGTCGGTGTTTATCAAAAATTGAGTTCAAGAATTTTCCGATTTTGGTAGAATTTCCTGAAAAAAAATCGGGCGAATCGCGGAACGGAACGCCTGCTGAGTCAATTAAATTTCGATAATTGTGAATGTGCAGTGCAACTTCATCGTGCGGTAAAATCGCTTTTTCAAAAATAGATTTTGCCTGTTTTGCATATTTTCCAAACAAATAATTCGGGCAAATAAAATGCGTTATCGGAATTTCTGTGCCGATTCGTTTACGAATTTCGAGCAAATCGTACACGCCCGAAAAATCTTCGCCCTCCCAATCAACTGTCAGATTCAGAATCAGTTTCAATATATTCATAGGTGATAGATTTTATTTTTGACGAAGAAATAGTCGGAGCAGAAAAATCGTCTTCCCAAATTTCTTTCTGAATAAATCGGTCGTGCACCGGTGTTGAGTATTTTCGAGCGTACCAAAGCGCCAGCAAAAAGCCCGTAAATCCGCCTAATAAGTGCGATTCCCACGAAATTCCGTTTTCGCCGGGAAAGACACCCCAAATCATACTTCCGTAGAATAATATGATTATCAAAGAGATAGATGCAAGCGCGCGGTTTTTTGTAAGAATTCCGGAAAATACTAAAAAACCGGCTAAACCGTACACAATTCCGCTTGCGCCGATGTGAAACGCTGCCCGCGCTGCGAGCCAGACCCAAAATCCTGTGCCGAGCCAAAGAAAAACGGAAACTCGAAAAGCTGAATCGCGAAAAAAGTAAAAAAGTAGAGTGCCGAACAAAAGAATCGGAAAACTGTTTGATAACAGATGTTCAAAATCTCCGTGCAGGAATGGCGCAAGTAAAATGCCCCAAAGTCCTGATAATGTGCGAGGCAGAATGCCAAATGAGCCGAATGAAACTTCATAAGTGTGTTCAAATAACTTCGTTAGCCACATTACAGTTAGCATCAGAAGTGGAAATATAGTGCTGTATATGAGACGTTTACGTTCGGACAATGTTACTGTTATTTGTGTTTGTAAGAAAACGCGTAAATATATACTATTCTGTTGGTTATAGTCATTTTTTTAATCGAATGTTTTGTCATTTAGTGGTCATTCAATAGTCAAAAAAGTAGTCATTCATTTTTTTTAGTTTCAATCGAATTTCTACTGTATTTCAACGGAACTTAATGAAGAAATGCGCTGATTTTCAGAATTATAGTCATAAATTTTT
>DYSM01000306.1 GCA_020718265.1 Draconibacterium orientale
GTTCAACCCAAATTTGAGGCGTAAAAAAACTGCCTTTTCGTTCTCTGATGTCCTGTGGCACAAGCAAATCGCGGCGTTCTACAATATAATCCCAATACTGTTCCAGCGGCGGACGTTCGTATTTGTTCCAGAATTGAGAGTGCGCTTTTTGTTTGTCGGTGAATGTAGTTGAGCGTGCGTTGAAAAAGCCTAAATCGTCAATTTTGCGGTCGAGTTCGTAATGGTCTTTTCGGAGCAAAACATACAATTTGTCTTTGAGCGTTTCGTTTTCGCCTGCCAATAAATCGGCAAGATAAAAGTCGCCGTCGATAATTCCGGCTTTTTTTGCAAGTTCCCAATTGACTGCTATTGTGTATTTTACGGTTTGAAGCCATTTTGTATAGACGGCAATAAAATTATTTTTGTCTATGCGTGTTTTTGTAAGTCCAAATCTGCCGACAGTAAAGTTTGCATGTATAAATTCACGAAGTTCGCGGTCGTGTTTATCGTAAAAATACAGAAGCGTGTTTTGGTCTAAAACCGTTTTTACTTTTTCGTAAACAAGCTGAAACTCTTTGGTTTCATGGTTCGACGGCGCAACGTTCCAATTGAAATCGTTCAAATAGAAAATATCATGAACGGCGTTATACGGAAGAAACGCAAATTTTTCGGCATCAAACGCGCCAAGCATGGTCGGCGGCATGTATTTGTCGAATGTTCGGGCTTTTCCTATCGTTAAAATCAACTGAACCAATGATTTGTAAATATCCGAAATGCCCATTTTAGATTCTGCCCAAAGGAAATTCTCGCGTTCCGATTCCGGTTTTGGACTGTCTTTAACGGTAACACAAAAATCGACTTTGCCGATAATTCGCGTTCTGTCGAAGTCTTTAAAATACGTTTCGGCAACTTTATTTTTCAATTCTTCTTCCAATAAATTCAAATCGTATGACATTCTGCTGCTGATATTTGTTTATATTTCGAATAAAACCAAATCGGGCATAAATTTATGAAAAAATGTTTAATTTCAGAAACTCAATAAACGAATTGACTATTTCCGTGCAAAAAAACCATTAAAAGCCAATGTTCCTACTGTAAAATATAAATGAGCTACTCCGAATAGTGTTTTTAGCCGCTAAGCGGTTTTAGAAGTATCTGATTATCATTGACAATTTTTTCTTAAAACAACCGCTAAGCGGCTTATCGGAGTGGACTCATAAATTCAAAGCTGAATTTTGCATGTTAAGCGACAGCCTTCGGCGAACGTTGAACCGAAAATTTTATCTTTGCATAAATCAAAATTTTAATAAAAAAGGTTTATGTCAAAACAAAATGTCATTATTATCGGTGCCGCAGGGCGCGATTTTCACAATTTCAATACCTTTTTCAGAACAAATTCGGCGTATAACGTGGTTGCGTTTACAGCGGCACAAATTCCGGATATCGACGGCAGAAAATATCCCGCCGAACTTGCAGGCGCATTGTACCCGAGCGGAATTCCGATTTTTGCCGAAGAAGAACTTCCGCGATTAATCAAAGAATTAAACGCCGACATTTGCGTATTTTCATACAGCGATGTACGATATGCCAAAGTTATGGAAATGAGCGCAATCGTGAACGCATGCGGCGCAAATTTTATGTTACTCGGTCCGAAAGATACCATGATAAAAAGCACAAAACCTGTGATTGCGGTTGTTGCAACACGCACGGGTTGCGGCAAAAGCCAAACCTCGCGGAAAGTGGTAGAATACCTTATGGCTAAGGGTTTGAAAGTGGTTGCAGTGCGTCATCCCATGCCTTACGGCGATTTGGTTGCTCAAAAAGTGCAACGTTTTGCAACGGTCGGCGACCTCGAATTGCACAAATGCACCGTGGAAGAAATGGAAGAATACGAACCGCACGTGGTACGCGGCAATGTGATATACGCCGGTGTGGATTACGAAGCCATTGTGCGTGCTGCTGAAAATGACCCGAACGGTTGTGATGTAATTCTTTGGGACGGCGGAAACAACGATTTCGCGTTCTACAAACCCGACCTCACAATTACGGTTGCCGACCCGCATCGTCCCGGAAACGAACTGTCGTATTATCCCGGCGAAGTGAATTTGCGCATGGCTGACGTTGTGGTTATCAATAAAATTGACTCTGCATCGCCCGAAGGCATTCAAATTGTGCGACAAAATACTCAAAAAGTAAACCCGAAAGCCATTGTGATTGACGGAGCATCGCCCATAAAAGTTGATAATCCGGAACTCATTAAAGGTAAACGTGTTCTGGTTGTGGAAGACGGTCCGACGCTTACGCACGGCGAAATGAAACTTGGCGCAGGCATCATTGCCGCTCAAAAATACGGAGCTGCCGAAATCATCGACCCGCGCCCGTACACGGTGGGCAAACTCGCCGAAACGTTCCGCATTTATCCGCACATCGGCACGCTGTTGCCAGCAATGGGTTACGGTGCCGAACAACTCAAAGATTTGGAAACCACCATTAACAATACCGATTGCGATTCGGTTATCATCGGCACGCCGATAGATTTACGCCGTATTGTGAACATTACAAAACCCGCCACACGCGTGCATTACGACCTCCAAGAAATTGGAAACCCAACGTTAGATACAGTGCTTACGGATTTCATTGCGAAACACAAATTAGTGTAAACGTTTAGGACTTTGCGCAAAAGATTTTGACCTCAGATTTTAGACTAAAAGTTCTATAATTTGAGGTTAATCTTATTTTTTGAAAAACTAAAAAGTGTTTGTAAGAAAACGTTTAAATATCTGATTTCATGTAGATTATAGCTGTTTTTCATTTGAATGTGTTGAGTTCAGTATAAAAAGTCATAAAGTTGAAAGTTTGTAAAGTTAAATTACTGATAATAAGCAATTTACTTAAATTATAAAATATTTTCAAAAACACTGATAATCAGGCATATAGGTTGTTTAGCTAAAATAAAACAGGCTTTTTAGACCGGACTCAAACATGCTTTCACACAAATATATAGTATTTTTGGCGCAAATATAATATAAAAGCATAAATATCATGGAAATCATAAAAAAAGGTACAGTCATAGACGTGTCGAGCGGTTACGTTCGGATAGACAAATGGAACGATGACACCACCGATAAACTTGCATTTCACTACGGCGAAATTCTGAAACTGCTGGGCGAAGACCACACGCGCGAAGGTTTGGAACGCACGCCGATGCGCGTTGCAAAAGCAATGCAATTTCTTACACAAGGCTACAATTCCGACCCGAAAGAAATTATTCGCAGTGCCATGTTTCAGGAAGATTATAACGAAATGGTGATTGTAAAAGACATTGAACTCTATTCGATGTGCGAGCATCACATGTTGCCGTTCTTTGGGAAAGCGCACGTGGCGTACATACCGAACGGTTATATCACCGGTTTAAGCAAAATTGCACGCGTTGTGGATGCGTTTGCGCGCCGGCTTCAAGTGCAGGAACGTTTAACGATGCAAATTCGCGATTGCATTCAGGAAACGCTGAATCCGCGCGGAGTTGCTGTTGTTATTGAGGCTAAACACATGTGTATGCAAATGCGAGGCATCCAAAAACAAAATTCCGTTACGCAAACTTCGGCATTCACAGGCGCATTCAGCAAAGAAGCCACGCGTGAGGAGTTTATACATCTGATAGGCAGTAGATTGAGTTAGATACTTGTATTTAGTGTTTGTAAGAAAACGT
>DYSM01000307.1 GCA_020718265.1 Draconibacterium orientale
ATAACCGATGCCGCCGGCAACCCCGTGGAACGGCATAATTTCGATGCTTGGGGACGTGAGCGGAATCCGCAAACATGGGCGTATGATATATCTGTACAGACAGGGCACGCCCTGTCTCTACAAAACATCACCGACTGCTGCTACATTGGACACGTAACATCTTGCAAACTGCTGTCCCAACAATGTTTTTCCGAATCTCCGAAATGCTTCGGGTCTATCACAAAACCAGCTTTTGAGGTTCGGTTCCATTCTATTTGCGTTAAATTATCCTGCCCTTTGTTGAAAATTTTGTAAAAAGCATCGTAATCTCCAATTTGTAAGCCATATTTTATGTATCCGCCGTTTTCAACATCGCCTTCTTTAATGTTTGTGTATTGAATATCTGCCGTTCCGTCGGTGTTTTGATGCCAAACAATACCCAAAAGTTGCACCGCATTTGCAGGACTTTCGTACAACGTCCAAGTTCCGTTTGTTCGGTCGAAACTGCTGAAACCTTTGTACCACAAAAAATTATCATAGGCACCGGCTTTGCTGATATACATTTCCCATTCAACGCCCGTTGAGGTGATTTTTCCGTTGAGCTTCGCCGTGTAAGAAACAACGGCAGTGAAACTGTACGACCATTGCCATGTGTCGCTCGAAATCTGAACCGCATCGTGATTGAACGCTTCAACGTAAGAGGCTACCGGAACAGCCAATCCGACAGTGATAAATACATTCCAAAATCCGACATTGGCAGCGGCAAAAGTCCAATTAGATGCTGTAAGTTTCTGACTGTTAAAATCCGAAAAATCGGCAACAAAACTACATTCAGGCGGAAGTTGAGGTGCAACCGCATCTTCGGTCTTTTTGCACGAAGAGAAAACAATAAAAACGACAAAAAAAACAATCAGTGAATTTCTTGTCAAAAAGGAAGCAGCGTTTTTCATAGTATTTATTTTTAAGTTGGAAAATGATTGCAATGAAATAAGCTATTCATTTGGTAATGATTTTGCTGAATCGTTCGGCTAAGGCTCTGCCTTAGTCGAATATTTTAAAAGAGGCTTTGCCTCGAAAAATACAATCAAAACAAAGCGAATCTGTTTTTAAAAATAACCATGTTCTGTCGTTACAAATATTAATATCGAAACTAAGAATGATATATTTAAAGTAATCGGATATATTTATACTATGCATGGTCGTAAATTGCGTTTTTATAACTATTTGATATTGAAAACAATCAGTATATCAGCACATCAAAAAATCAACTAATCAAAGTATATTTGTATTTTATAAAGTACGTATCCTTATCAAAATCAGATTATTACTTCATTAACCATTAACAATTAATAATTAATCATTACCTATTATACACTTGGAATATCAAACACACTTATCGGTATAAAAAAAATAGTGAAAACAAAAAACTTGAAAATCGAAAAAAATTTTGTTTCGGAAAACCAAAATTATATCGTATTTTTCCCAATTTAAAATAATTTTCGTAAATTCACAATAAAAAAGATACGATGGGTTTAAAATGTGGAATCGTTGGCTTGACGAACGTAGGCAAAACAACAATATTCAACTGCTTTTCGAATACGAAAGGCGAAGTAACAAATTTCAGTTTCTCGACCGATAAATCGAATATCGGTTCGGTAAAAGTTCCCGATAACCGGCTTTATGAATTGGAAAAAATTCAACCAACCGAAAAAATCATCAAAGTAGCCGTTGATATTGTCGATATTCCGGGCTTGGCAAAAGGTGCCGCACAAGGCGAGGGGATAGGCAACAAATTTTTGGGCGATTTACGGAATACCGATGCAATTATTCATGTTTTACGTTGTTTCGACGACGACAATCTGCAACACATCGAAGGTTCGGTCGACCCGGTGCGAGACAAAGAACTGATAGACCTCGAATTGGGCGTTGCCGATTTAGAGTCCATCGAAAAGAAAATACAAAGAGTGCAGAAAGCCGCCAAAGTAGGCGAAAAAGATGCCAAAAAGATACTCGAAGTCTTAGAAAAATTTAAAAATCATCTCGAAAACCTCGAACCTGCCCGCAACGGAGATTTCTCAGAATCCGAAATTGAAATCGTGAAAGATTTATCACTTTTAACCATGAAACCGGTGGTTTATGTGTGCAATGTCGATGAAAAATCAGCCGTTATAGGAAACAAATACACCGAAGCCGTTTTTGAAAAACTGAAAAACGAAAATACCGAAATCCTAATCATTGCAGCCGCAATGGAAGCCGAAATTGCCGAATTGGAATCGGAAGAGGAACGAAAAGAATTTCTTGCCGATGCCGGTTTGGCTGAGCCGGGGGTCGATAAATTGATTCGTGCGGCTTACAAATTATTGAATCTGAAAACCTTTTTCACTGTCGGTCCCAAAGAAATTCGTGCATGGACAATAAAAGACGGAATGACCGCTCCGGAAGCTGCCGGCGTGATTCACAGCGATTTGGAACGTGGTTTTATCCGTGCCGAAGTGATGAAATATGTCGATTTTATTAGCTTGGGTTCGGAAGCTAAATGCAAGGAATCCGGAAAATTTCATGTCGAAGGAAAAACATACATCGTCGATGACGGCGATATTCTCAATATTCGATTTAATGTTTAATGAGATATTAGTATCAAGTATCAAGTATCAAGACACAAGGTTGAAGAAAATTTCTTCATTACTTTCATTTTCAAATTTTCAAATCACCAAATTGAGGACATAATGAATATTTACCGATTACTCCAACAAAAGATAAAATGGGTTTCTTTGTCAGTAATTTTGGCAGTTTCCACATTTATATTAACCGAATGTAAATCGCCGCACGGTGAAGTTACAATTTACGGTATTATCGACACGGTTGATAATTGCAGTGTCCCGTATTCCGTGTATTTTTATCCCGATTTTGAAGTTGGCGGAGGCGATGTGAGTTTTCTGTGGGATTTCGGCGACGGCACAAGTTCCGATGAACGCAATCCTTCGCATATTTACGCACAAACCGGACTGTTTCAGGTTACTTTGGCAATCACAAATCGCGACAAAACGGAAAAGAAAAGCATCAATCTCGATTTGCAACAAACATCGCTGCCGGTTATTTCCGGATTTGATTTTTCATCGAACTCCAATTTACTGTGGGCACCTTCCGAAATATTTTTTTACAACCTTTCGGAACATGCAACATCGTTTTGGTGGGAATTTGGCGACGGCGATTTTTCGCAAAAAAAACAACCCTCGCATACATACACTTCTCCCGGAAATTTCACCGTAAAACTGATGTCCATTTGCAACGGCGATACCGCTCGAAGCCAAACACCGATTCAAATTCTCTCGCCGCCTTCGGAAGTTATTGTAGAAAACGTAAATGTATGGTTGCCTGCAAGTTATACGGGTGCCAATTTGTTTTGTGCTATCCATTTTGATGGCTTCCATGAATACACAACCGACGATTATTATGCCGGCAGCTTTCCTGTATCATTCAATATATCCAAACAATTATTCTGGTTTAATAGTTTCAACAGCGATATTCTTCTGTTTGAAATTCGCAATGCTTCCAATTACAATAATATTGTTTATACATTCAGTTTGCCCATGTCTCAACTTAAAGACGATTATTATCCGACACTTGTAACTTGGGACAGTGGAAACTATTTTGCTGCCGAAGTAACTTTCGGATACACAGCGAAGTGAGAATTAGGAATTA
>DYSM01000308.1 GCA_020718265.1 Draconibacterium orientale
ATTTTTTTGTCCCTAATAAAACTGACGGCAGTTCGAATTTCTTTGTACATTATTTTGTCTTGTTCAATAAAGGCAGATTTTGAACGGAAATCATTCAATATTTCGGTTAAAAACGGCGATGTTTTCAATGGTTTTCTAAATTCCAAAGCCTGAGCAGAATTGAGTAATTCTATACCCAAAATTCGTTCGAGATTATCGAGCACACGCAGCAATTTTGTTGCTGCGTTGGCACCCATGCTCACGTGGTCTTCTTGTTCGTTTGACGAAGGGATTGAATCTACCGAACTTGGGCTGCATAATTGCTTGTTTTGGCTGACGATTGAAGCGGCTGTGTATTGCGGAATCATAAATCCGGAATTTACACCCGGGTTTGCCGTTAAAAATTCGGGCAATTCGCGTTGTCCGGAAATTAAACGATAAATGCGGCGCTCGGATATACTGCCCAATTCAGCCATAGCAATGGCTAAGAAATCAAAAATCAACGCCAAAGGCTGACCGTGAAAATTGCCTCCGGACACGATGAGGTCATCTTCGGGGAATATTGTCGGATTGTCGGTTACAGAATTTATTTCGGTCAAAAGAACCGATGCTGCATAAGCAATGGTATCTTTCGTGGCTCCGTGCACTTGGGGTATGCAACGGAAAGAGTAGGGGTCTTGAACGTGTTTTTTCGGACGGCTTATTATTTCGCTGCCTTCCAATATCTTTCGGAAGTTTGCAGCAGTCTCAATTTGTCCGTTGTGCGGGCGGATTTGGTGCAATCGATCCATAAATGGGTCGAGTCGTCCGTCGAAAGCGTCCAAAGACATTGCACCGACAACATCGGCAAATTGCGATAATTTTTTGGCTTTTATCACAGCCCATGTGCCGTGTGCCGACATAAATTGTGTGCCGTTCAGCAATGCCAAACCTTCTTTCGATTGTAATTTTATGGGGGTCAGATTCAGTTTGGCAAACACATCGGCTGAGGCTTGTTTTTTCCCTTGATAATAAACTTCGCCTTCGCCGATTAAGGGCAAAAATAAATGTGCTAATGGTGATAAATCGCCCGAAGCGCCAAGCGAACCAAGTTGATAAACCACCGGGATAATGTCATGATTAAACATATCTAATATCCGTTGTACGGTTTCAACTTGTACGCCGGAATGTCCGAGCGACAAGGCGTGTGCTTTCAACAAAAGCATCAATTTCGATATTTTGGGGTCAATTTCATCTCCTGTTCCGCAGGCGTGCGAAATAACAAGGTTTCTTTGCAAATCCGAAAGTTGGTCTTTGGAAATCGTTCTGTCGTGAAGGGCTCCGAATCCGGTTGTAATCCCGTATATCGGTTCTTTTTGCGTCTTCATTTTGTTGTCGAGATAATCACGACACTTTTGAATTTTTGCAATTGCTTCCGACGAGAGTTGAACTTGATAATTTTCATTGAACACTTGTTCTATGCGTTCAAATGTCAATTTTTCTGCAGAGATATAATGTATTTTCATTGTTTTGATAATGATATTGTTTGATAACTGTGATTTTGAGTCGAATTATACTTTTTGTTGGTTTTGTTTGAATAACTTGGTGTTTTTTATTTCAAAAAAAATTCATTGAGATTTTTCGGAAGATAGAAAATATTTGTTCTGTCAAGGTAAATACCGACTGTTTTTAAATCTTTTCCACGCTTACCGTTGATGAAAATTTTGTTGGTGTATGCCGGAATTTCTATTGTTGTGCTTCCTTTTTTAACAATCAGAATGATGTCGTTTTTTTGAAGCTGATATTGTTTTGATAAAAGAAGTGCCGATTTGTCGGTTTTTTTGCCATTGTCGAATATCAATTGTTGCGGATTCCAAGTGTAAAGTGTATCGTTCTTGTATAAATTGATATTGCTGCCTGTAAAAACCTCATAATGTCGTGCGAAATATTTTGCCGTTGAATCTTTCAAACTTGCTGAACCTTTCATTCCGAGCGATTTACAAAGATACTCATTGATGTCGGCACTACCGATAATGCCGTGCGGAACATCGTTGAGCGGACTGTATGCAGCCAAAAAAACATCATCGGCTGTGTGCCCGTGCGTTGTGAATCCGATATATGTTCTTGCATTCAATATGTTTACAAAGGTTTTCGAGATTTCGGATTGGAGTTTATATTTTACTTTTGATTTCGGAAGCGTGTAAACTGAAAGAAATGAGTCGGAAAGCTGCGAAATTTCTTCAATTTCTGCATTCGTAAGGCGGATTTTTGAATTGAATTTAGAAAATTGTTGTGCTATAAAAAGTGAATCGGGTTTTGTGTTTTTCCCTTTTGTCAGTTCGCTGATATATAGATTTGTAAATCCGTCGGTTGTCATTTTACAATCGACCAAAGGTTGCATTATTTCGCGAATCGAAAGAGTGTCGTATCCTTTGTTTGAGCGGGCATTCCCGATACTTACGCCGCTGTTGGCATGGTCCGGACAAATCACAACCACGGTTTCTTGGTTGGATTTTGCAAATTTCATCACCGCACCAAGTGCTTTGTCGAATGCTGCATAATCGGAAATCAATCCTATTGGGTCGTTGGCATGTGCTGCCCAATCGATTTTGCTGCCTTCTATCATCATAAAAAAACCGTTTTCATTTTGCGATAAAAGTTCGAGTGCTTTTTCCGTCATTTCGCTGAGCGATGGAATTTTCGATGCATCGTTATCCATATCAAAAGGCAAATCAACGGGAGTAAAAAGAGCCCAAGTCTTCGGGTTTTTATTGTTTCGGAATGCTGATATATCATTCTTAATAATTTTGGTATTATTTTCTGTCAATACCGAAGTGTCTGAGGATAAGAAATTTGAACCTCCGCCGAAAACCACATCAATATCGTTGTGAAACATTTGTTTTGCTATAATTCCGTAGTTTCCTCTGTCGTACCAATGTGCCGAAAAATCGGCAGGTGTTGCGTGCGGAAATTGACACGTAAACACCAAGCCTGTACTTTTGCCCGACAATTTGGCAGCTTCCAAAACAGTCAAAAGTGGTTGATATTTTTTGTCGGGATTCACCGAAACCACATCACGTTTCGGGTCTGCCGGCGGATACATGGCAATATAGCCTGTTTGAGATGCACTTCCTGTTGAATACCAGCTCGATGTGGGAGCAGAATCGCCGATTGGAGCATTCGATGAGTGAGTGCGAACCATTCCCGTAATGAGCGGGTCGATATTCAAATTGTGCTTTGATGTGTCTTGATACCACTGATACCAACGGGTTAGTGAGAGAACGTTGGCACTTGTTCCGTCGGGTATCATGATGATGACGTTTTTGATTTTTTTTTCCTGCGATAATGCTAAAAAAGCATGAAAAATTAGGAATGAAGAAAGAAGGAGTTTGATTATTTTCATTGTTTGTAAAGTGTTAAATTTTGTAATATTTAAAAAGGCTGAACACGAAATTCAGCATCAATTCGGAAGCAAATTTAAACCGAATATTTTATTCTTTTCAGATTATTATGGATATTTATGCGAAATTGTGCTTTATTTATTGAATTGTTGATTTGAGGCGAAGCGGGAAATCCATTTTTTATAGAAACAGCAGATAGGTATTTTTCGTGATGGACTAAAAAACTCCTTTCCCTTTATTGATGATGAATTATAAAACCTGTTCAGCAACAATTTAAAATAACCGAAACAAACCACTGTT
>DYSM01000024.1 GCA_020718265.1 Draconibacterium orientale
TTTAACTTTACAAACTTTCAACTTTATGACTTTTTATACTGAACTCAATATTTGTAAGAAAACGTGTAAAAATTTGAATTCATGTAGGTTGTAGTCATTTTTTCAGTCGAATGTTTTGTCATTTAGTAGTCATTCAATGGTCAAAAAGTAGTCATTCAGTCGTTTTTTAATAGTTTCAATTGAATTTCAACAGAATTTCTAAAAACATTCGGAAGTAAATTTCGCTATATAGTAAAGAATTTCAACAAGTTATGAGTTTTCTTACAAGCTCTGATTATTACTCAGATAAAACCGAAGAAATACCGACAACTTTATAAACTTTTCCGTCGGTATTTTTTACAGGTGAATAGACGGTTGAAAGTTTGAGAACTCGACCGGAAATTTCCATTTGTTGGTCATAGCGTTTAACACTACCGCTTCGCAACTTTTCCCAAAGTGTATTAAACTCCTCAATAACAAGATGTTCTGAGCTAAAACTTCCTTGATATTTTCCGACTACGTCTTTCCGTTCTTTCCGAATAAATTGCAAAAACCGATTGTTGATATCGGTAATTCGTCCGTTTAGGTCGTATTCAGTCAAAAATGCAATTTCGTTTAAGGATGCAAAAACGGCATTCAAATCGGAAACTTTACCGGTCATTTCTTCTTGGGCAGATTTCATTTCCTCCATATTTTTGCGAATCTCTTCTTCTTGCGAAGCCATTTGTTCGGACTTTAACTTGGTTTCTTCCAACAGTTTAGCTGTCCGAACATTGATATTTACCATCGAAATTGTGGATGCGATACTTTCGCCGATGCGTTCCAAAAATTTTATTTTGTATTCTTCAATTTCTATAAACGAAGCAATTTCTATCGCACCAAAAACTTCGCTGTTAAATATAAGAGGGACAATGATTAAGCGGTTCGGATTTCCTTCGCCTAAGCCGGATGTGATGTTCACATACTCGTCCGGCACGCGATTTATGATAATAGTTTCGGATTCCTGAATACATCTGCCCACCAAGCCAACGCCATACGGGATTCGTTTTTGTAGCATTTTACGACGATTGTAAGCGTAGCTTCCGATAAGATCTATATAACGTTGGTCGTTTTTTGTATCTGATGTCAATATAAATAAACCGCCTTGGTTTGCATCTAAGTATTTGACTAACTGACTTATAATTTCATAAGCGAGTTCGTCCAAATTATCTGAATAACGACGTAAAATATCAGCAAACTTTGCAGCTCCACCTGTTGCCCACGAGTTTTTTCGGTCGATTTCTTCTCTTTCAAAACGTTCGTTATGAGCGCGTTTTAGGTTTTCACGCATATCAATAAGAGCATTTCCGAGTGTGTCGGCATCACTGCGCTCGTCATATTGAAAATCCAGATTACCTTTACCGATTTCAATAGCAAAGTTTGAAGTTCCGTTCAAATGTTCTATCAAACTGTTAAGAGCCTTACGCATTATTGAAATTTCGTCGTGACCATGTACGGTCATTTCCATTTTTTTGTCGATATCGCCTTGCGCTAAACGGTTTATCACGGCGATGGTAGCATTTAGCGGACGTGTTATAATTTTAGAAAACTGAAAGATAGCATAGAGCATTAGCAGCAAACCGGCAATTGAACCTATGATAAATGTAAAGCTCGAAGTACGCACTTTTTTCATAATTTCGTTTGTCGGAATCATCACTCCTACAGACCAAGGTGTTGAGGATTCTCCAATTGCAAACGGTATCAGCTTCACGTAATACTCTTCTTCGGTGTATATAAAGTTGAACCCGTAACTTTCACCTTTTTGTATTTTCTCGGCAAGTTCGTGTTTATTGGTTTCGTTTCCGAAAAAATCGTGTAAATTTTTGTTGATGAGTTCATTTTTATCGCTGAATGCTACAAAATTTCCGTTATTTGAGATAAAAAAGGCGTGTGCCCCTTCAATTTTTGCCATATCTTTAGCTAAATATTGAAAGCGTTCCAACGCAACATCAATTCCTGCAATTCCGGCAAATTTATTTTTAACAAACATCGGAACCACAACAGAAGCCATAAGTATATTATCCTCAGCCTTATCGGTATAGCTGTCATAATACGGATTTAGCAAAACTTCTTTCGGCTCAACCTTAATTGTATAGTAAAGCGAGCCAACTTTATCGCCGTCCGTATCCACAGTGTCTATACGCGTAGCAATCATGCCGTTAAGTTTGTAGCAGACAACTCGAGTTCGCCCGTAACTTTTTGTGTAATTTTCGTCAATTGCGCTTAGTTCCCAAGTCGTCCAAATGGACATATATTTTGGATATTGTCTCAGCGTTTGGTCTAAAATCGGGTCGAAATATTTTTCTCTTTCTTGCGGCGTTGCAGTCGGATACATGATTTGAGCGTTCATCACACTGCGCGCTAAGACAACATCTTCATTTAGTTCGGATGATGCAACTGACGCGTATTTTTCGGCAATTTCGTTGGTCAATTCTATGGCATTCGTGCGTGCATCTTTTACCATAATGTTGAAAATATACGCAAAAGCTACTACATAAATGACAACAGATGTGCCAAGTATGTATAACAAAAGTTTATCGCGTATTTTGAGTTTCAACTTCATACGTTGTGTTTGCAAACGACAAATTTAATTTTTTTAGTTTGGAATGACAAATTTTTGTAGCACAGTTTGTTCAAAATAGCTTATTCTTTGGTTTCTCTATTTTTGAGAATCGTTTTTTCCATCTCAATTACTTCTTTCGCCAATCGTCCGTAATCAAAGGCACCGTTGCAGTCGGGCGCGTACCGAAAAATGTCCAAACCGTTGCTGGGAGCTTCGGCAAGAGCAATATTTTCACGGATTCTTGCTCTGAAAACGCGGTCGCCAAAGTAACTTTCTATCGTTTCATAAACATCTTTGTGCAACACTTTTCTTTTGTCAAATAACGTTACAAAAACGCCGGTAATTTCGATTTTCCGATTGATGCGTTTTTTTATTTTATTGACGACTTCCAAAATTTTGGTCAGTCCTTTTATCGCCAAATAATGTGGTTGTATCGGAATAAACACCTCTTCGGAAGCCGTGAACGCGTTGATAGTCAACAAACCCAGTGACGGCGGACAGTCTATAATTATATAATCGTATTTTTCCTTAATCGGGTCGAGTAATTCTCTGAGGATAAACTCCCGACCGGCTTCCGAACTAAGTTCCATTTCCGCACCCGACAAGTCTAATGTGGACGGAATAACATCCAAATTTTTGTAAATCTTTATTGGTTTTAGTTCCGAAACACCGCGCAAGGCATCATAAATTGTAGTTTCCGGGTTTGAAATTCCGAAACTTACCGTCAAATTTGCCTGAGGATCCATATCAATCATCAGCACTTTTTTTCCGAGATTTGCTATGCCCGCGCCGATATTTACCGCCGAAGTTGTTTTGGCAACGCCGCCTTTATGATTACTTATCGATATGATTCGAGTCATAATTTTCTGTTATTCTATATGTTAATTAGCTCCAAATTCAATTGTGAACACTTCATTTACCTCATCTTTATCGAAATATTCCACATCGAAACCGTCTTCATCGCCAAGCCATTCCGTTATATCTTCAAACTCCGGATGTTTTGGGTCTTTTAAAATTTCGAGCATATTCATGTATCCGGGAATGCCGCCGCAATCTTCCGGAGGACAATTATTTTTTCCGGCTGTGCATCGTGGATACACTTTTCCGTCGTCTGACAAAATTTTTTCTAAAACTAAATCGTGCACCCAATAATCTCCAAAATCGTAAATATATTTCGCTTTTTCACCTTCTTTCGACATAAAATCACGGATTGTCATTTCAGCATAATCTGTTACATCTTCATCCATGTCTTCGTCTTGCGGCGCAAAACGGTCTCGTCCGTGCATAAATTCGTGCAAATGAGAATCCATCCAGCCCATTGCAACTTGTATAACCCAGTGAAAATCAGACATAAGCATGTCAGACGGCACTAAAATTCTTCGCCGAATTCGTGGTTTTGAAGCATGAAGTGTAATTTCAATTTGAAAAATTTGCTTTAACATAATGGTATCTTTTTATTGAAAATCTCACAAATGTAAACATTTATTTTTGACTAAAAAACTGAATTTTGTCTGAATAATTTGAAAAATTGTTCTGTTTAAGATTTTTAGAATTATGTAAATTTGACATTACAAATTAAATACCAAACCGATAAAAAAGTATAAAGTAGTATAAACTACAAACAATCAACAACATACAAGCTCAAATGTTGTAAAACCACTGTTGATAAAATGTTAGTAATTCGGCACTAAAATTGTTAAAATTATTGATACTTTTGAAATCGAATTTCATCAATACCCCTGAAAATGAAAAATTTGCTACTCTTCATGTCAATTTTACTTTGGTTTCATACAACCGAAGCACAAGTGATTTTTACAAAACCGCAAAGTAACCGCATTGCAAATTACAACATAAAGGCAAGTTTAGATACACAAAATAAACTTGTAAAAGCTTCAATGACAATGGTTTGGAAGAATACAACCAACGATACCGTGTCCGATTTGCAATTCCATGCGTATATGAACGCATTTAAAAACACAGCTTCAACATTTATGACAGAATCGGGCGGACAACTTCGCGGCGATTACATGGATGTTTCCGATGAAACGGCTTGGGGTTGGTTAAAAATTCAAAGTATAAAAACAGCTTCGGGCGATGAAATTGTTTCTCAAATGTCTTATATTCAGCCCGATGACAAAAATACATTTGACCAAACCGTATTCCAAATTCCTTTAAAAAAAGGCATTGCGCCGAACGAAAGTATTGAGTTGAATTTTAAATTTGAGACGAAACTTCCAAAAATTTTTGCACGCACCGGCTATGTCGATGATTTTTATATGGTTGCACAGTGGTTTCCGAAAATCGGTGTGTATGAGCAAGATAAAGGTTGGAACTGCCATCAATTTCACGCACATTCCGAGTTTTTTGCCGATTTTGGTATCTACGATGTCGAGCTGACTTTTCCGAAAGACTATATAATAGGTGCGACCGGCGGTTTGCAAAGCGAAAAAATTTTGGACGACAGCCTCAAAGTTCAAACTTGGCGCGCCGAAGACGTGATTGACTTCGCGTGGACAGCTTCGCAAAAATTTATTGAAAAGAGTTATATACGAAATGAATTGAATGTCCGAATTTTACTTCAACCCGAACATTTAAAATACGACAAACGCCATTCGGAGGCTTTGGATTTTGCATTAGAATATTTTGAAAAACATGTTGGTGCTTACCCTTACAAACACATCACAGTTGTCGATCCGCCGGTTGCAGCATCCGGCGCGGGCGGCATGGAATACCCTACTCTAATCACTGCCGGAACGTTCGGATTTCTGCCTGAAGGCATTCGCACGACTGAAATCGTTGTCGTTCATGAATTTGGACATCAATACTTTATGGGACTTTTGGCAAGCAACGAATTTGAAGAAGCGTGGCTGGATGAAGGCTTAAATACCTACATGGAAACCCGAATCATGGACAATTATTACAAAAAAGACGGTTTTGCCAACATTGCAGGTTTTGATATTCAAGATATTGAATATCAAAGAATTGGATATGCTCGAAGTTCGCACATTTCATCCGCCGAAACATTCCGAAAATCGTGGGAATATCCTGCCGGCGGTTACGGCGCAATGAATTACAACAAACCTGCAACGTTTCTGACAACCTACGAACGTATTGTCGGTCAAGATGTTATGGATGAAATATTGAAAACATATTTTGAACGTTTCAAATTTAAACATCCTAAAACCACAGATTTTCTTTCGGTTGTAAAAGAAATTACAAAAAAACATCACGGCTCAAAAATTGATGTCGAAGCGTTTTTTCAGCAAGTTCTTTTCGGTGCGCAAGTCTGTGATTATCAGGTTTCGAGCATAAAATCATCTAAACTTGGCGGAAACATCGGCTGGTTTGACACAGAACACACGTCGGAATATAAAATTTCTTACGGCGAAGATGCTTACCGTTCGACAGTTACGATTGTTCGCAACGGCGATATGGTTTTACCGACAGACTTGAAAATTACTTATGCAAACGGCGACACAGAAACGGTTGCATGGAACGGCGCAGAAAAATATAAAACGTTTATTTTCGACCACAAATATAAGGTCATACGCGCCGAACTCGACCCGGAAACAAAGAATTTGATGGATACCAACTTGAATAACAACAGTTTCACAACTCAAAAAGAAACAACCGGATTGTGGAAAGTTGTGTTTAAAATTATGTTTTTCCTGCAAAATTTAATTCAAAGCATCGCATTTTTAGCCTAAAACAATCAATCTGAACTTTACCAAAATTGAATCAAAATGACAATATTCAAAGCATATTTCGGCGGACTCAAAGAAACTGTAAAACTACCCGCTACTGTCTTTATCTTATGGATAATCAATGCGTTACTTGCAGCGTTAGTGGCTTTGCCGCTTTTCGGTGCACTTGATGCTCAAATCGGAAATTCCGTTTCGGCAGAGAAACTTCTGCAAGGTTTTAGTGCAACTGTTTGGTCGGACATGAGCTTGGAATTAGAATCGAGCTTAAAAATGTTTTTATCTCAAGTTAAATGGCTGATTTTCATTTATCTGCTTGTTAATATTTTCTTCGCCGGCGGCATAATCCAAACTCTTAACCAAGATAAATTTTCGCTAAATTCGTTCTTCGCGGGAAGCGGTATAAATTTTTTCAGATTTCTCGGAATCAGCACCATAATGTTTGTCATTCAAATAATTACAGCTGTTATCATTTGGCTTC
Organism: Draconibacterium orientale; assembly: GCA_020718265.1. Lineage (GTDB taxonomy): Bacteria > Bacteroidota > Bacteroidia > Bacteroidales > JAADGE01 > DYOJ01. The sequence goes on from DYSM01000024.1 coordinate 6,764, forward strand.
CGGCAGCAATTGTTTTGTATAATTTGTCCGATTCCGGTGCAACAGAAAATTCGTATATGAATGTGATTTTTGTTGCCGGCGGAATACATATCTTGTTGATTATGATGCTGTTTATGATTAGTGATTACGCAAAATTTCATGCAGCATTATATAATACTCAAAATTTTTTCAAATCCGTTGGCGGCGGATTTCGTTATGTGTTCAAAAATTTCGGGCGCACTTCAGGATTGTATCTGATGTTAGTTATTCTGCCGATTGGACTTACAATCGGTTACTTTTATGCTGATACACAGATAAATACGAGCTTTAAAGAAGGTGTTTTTGTTATGGTTGTTTTGCAACAATTATTTATGATTTTGCGTATCTGGTTCAGAATCTGGATTTTCGCATCCCCTTTACAAATGTACACAGAAGATTTCTTGCACGATAACAAAGTTTTAAAGAGTCTTGCTCTTATGAACGAGTGGCAAAAAAAAGCGTTGGCATCCATGAAACAACTTGAAAATCAATCTGAAGCTGAAATTCAACCTAAAAAAGAAATCATATTGACAGAAGCTGAAATTCTTGCACGCATCGCCGAATCTGAAATTTTGGAAGCAGAAGCACAAATTGAAACTGTTCAAATTCCAGAACTTGAAAACAGCGAAACGTCAGACGAAATTTTGAACGAGGAAAGCTCTGAAAATGAATTGATTGAAAATGACATTTTAGAAACAGATAATTTATGGGAAACCGAAAAATCGGAAAATTCTGTCGTAAACAATCATTCAGAATCTATTGATAATCAAATCAATAATGAGAATATCAATAGTTCGGAAAAGTTAAATGAACCTGAAAATTCGGTCGAATTCGAACTTACGGAATTACAAATTAAAGAATCCGACGAAATATTGATTGGTGAAACCTTAGAAAATGAAGAACTATTTTCTACCGAAGAACTTGAAATTCAGGTATTTGATTCTGAAAATACAACAATTTCGGAACAGGAAATTATTACCGAAGCACCAAAATTTCAGCTAACTAAAAAGAAATCCGCTTCGGAAACTTCTAAATTTTCAACAAATGACATTCTTAGTTCATTGAAACACATTGAAGATCAGCTACATTCGCATTTTCCTGAAAATATAGAGGAAAGTAATGACGACGATAAAATTCAAACAGAAATTTCAAATCCACACACTTTAATACATATTCAAAATGAGACAGACTCAGACATTGCTCAGGGCTAAACAACTGTTAGCCACACTTTTAATACTTTTAGCTGCACAATTTTCAATGTCGGCTCAAGAAACAGAAACCGAAGAAGCAGAAAGTCCTGTAACCATCAAAGCCGATTTTGTGAGCCGATACATTTGGCGCGGCGTTTACAGCGGCGGAATGGCAGTTCAACCGACTTTGGACTACGCAACAGGCGGATTTTTCGTCGGATCATGGGGTTCGTATTCATTTTCGGGGCTGCAACGCATTCAGGAAACAGACCTTTATATCGGCTATTCGTTCAACAATTTATTGACTTTGACTGTGAATGATTACTACTTTTTTGACCAATCAGCCGCAGACTTTGACTATTTAAACTATTCAGACACAGCAAATCACAGCATCGAAACGGTTTTAAAATTTGAAGGTCTCGAATCCTTTCCGCTCTCACTTTCTGCTGCTGTTCTTATTGCAGGAAAGGATTTTAAGAATACCGACGGAAGTCGTGTGTACTCGTCTTATGTTGAAGCCGGATATGCTTTTGGCAAAGGCAGAACAGCTTACAACCTTTTTGCCGGAATGGCTTTAAATTCGCCCGACGATAATTCTGCCGGTTTCTATGGAAACAAAGGCGCGCAACTCGTAAATGTCGGAATATCAGCCTCTCGCAGTATTCAAATCACTGACAAATTTGAAATACCGCTCAAAGCAGATTTTATTTACAATCCGGCGCAAAACCATGCTTGGCTTGTGTTTGGTCTAAATTTGAGTGCGAACTAAAAAAAAATAATCCGACTAACCTAAATTTTTCGCATCTTTGACGATGACATTTTTTTAGTAAAATTATGGCAAAAAAAACATTCAAAGGCGGTTTAGATAGTTTACTTTCATCGGCAGATATTGACGAAATAGTTGAGGTTCAGAGAGTTCAGGAAGAAACTTCGGAAGTATCAAATTTGTCAAGCGATGAAAAACATTGGCTTTTGCTCAAAATTGAACGCCTGCGCCGCGAGCTAAAACTCTGGCGCACAGGCGAACTCACGCCTGAAAAATTTCACGAATCGCTTAGTTTGCACGGTTTTTCATACAATTCCAAAACAAACGAAATCGAATAATGTCGGAAAATAATTCGCCAAAAGGGTTGTTTTTACGAAGATAATTCTCGGATTTGAAGCTGTTTTCTATCTTGCAGTTCTAATTTTTTCAATTTGGCTGCAAGTTAGCTCCGGAATAGGAATGCAATTTTTCACGCTGTCATCCGTTTTTTCTGTCGGAATGTTAGTTTGGATATTTTTTCTGCTAAAATATTCATTTTTCAGAAGGAAAATTTCAGAAATCTCATTTATTTCAGGCACTTGCTATACTTTTCATGGCTTTGCTGTTTTTTACGTTTCTTGCCGTCAGACTTTGGGTAGCAACACATGCGTTTAGTTAAACAATCAATATATCAGTTTATTAAGAAATACGAACGTGTTCTTACAACTTTTGTAGTTTTGTTCGGATTTTTTTTGTTGATTTTGCCGTCTCCGCTCTTTGAAGACCCGGTTTGCACCGTCATAACCGACAGAAACGGCGTGTTGCTCGGTGCGCACATTGCTTCGGACGGGCAATACCGTTTTCCGGAAACCGACTCCGTATCCGACAAATTTGCCGAAAGCATCATTGCTTTTGAAGATAAACGGTTCAGACGACACATCGGCGTAGATTTCAGGGCGTTCGGGCGCGCAATTTTGCAAAATATCAAAGCACGGAGCGTTGTAAGCGGAGGCAGTACGCTGACCATGCAAGTTATTCGATTGTCGCGCAAAAATAAAAGTCGAACCTATTTTGAGAAAATTATCGAAGTTGCACTCGCAACACGCATCGAACTTTCGTATTCCAAAGACGAAATCCTTCGACTTTACGCGTCTTACTCGCCTTTTGGCGGAAATGTTGTCGGAATTGATGCCGCAGCTTGGCGGTATTTTGGCACAATTCCCGAAAAATTAACTTGGGCAGAAGCTGCAACTCTCGCAGTTTTGCCGAACAGTCCGACTTTAATTCGTCCGGGAAAAAATCAATCTCAATTATTAGACAAACGCAACAGATTATTAAAAAAATTACAAGAAATAGGCAAAATTTCCCAAGAAATTTACGAACTTTCACTCACAGAACCATTGCCCGAAGCCCCAAATCCGTTTCCGAACGATGCGGCGCATCTATTAGACAAAGCGCGTCTAAGCAAAAAATATAATTCAATAAAAAAAACAACTTTAATTGCTGATTATCAGATTAAAATTAATGCCTTAGTCAGAAGTCATCACAACTATATGAAGCAAAATCAGGTCAATAATGCGGCAGCAATTGTTCTGGATACGGAAACCGGCGAAGTTGTGGCGTATGTTGGCAACCTTACTGATTTTTCGGATGTTACAAACGGAAATTTTGTTGATATCATACAATCGGAACGCAGCACGGGCAGCATTCTTAAACCGTTTTTGTACGCATCCATGTTGTCGGACGGCGAACTTTTGCCCAACACCTTAGTCTATGATATACCTACACGATTCGGAGGTTTCGCACCCAAAAATTACAATCGCGGGTACGTCGGCGCGGTTCCCGCAAACGAAGCGTTGGCGCGTTCGTTGAACATTCCGGCGGCGCGCATGTTACGCGATTACGGTATCGGAAAATTCTACCGAAAATTGGAACAAGCAGGCATGACAACTTTGCACGAAAACGCACGCCACTACGGACTTTCGCTCATTTTGGGCGGCTGCGAAGCCAAACTTTGGGATCTCGTGGGCATGTATTCGTCTATGGCACGAAGTTTAAAAAATTTCAATGCGCGCGGTAACAAATATTTGCCCCACGATTATCACGAACCTATTGTTTTTCAATCAAATACTAAGAAAAAAAAATACGATTGGACTGATTATGAAGAAACTTCCGATTTCGATGCTTCGGCGATTTGGTTCATGTTCAAGGCAATGCTTGATGTTGAACGTCCGAGCACAGAATCCAATTGGGAAATGTTTTCGTCATCCGAGCCAATTGCATGGAAAACAGGCACAAGTTTCGGTTTTCGCGACGCATGGGCTGTGGGCGTAACACCGCGCTACACCGTGGGCGTGTGGGTGGGCAATGCCGACGGCGAAGGTCGCCCGGGCGTTGTGGGCGTGTATGCCGCAGCGCCGTTGTTGTTCGATATTTTTGATGTTTTGCCTGATGCCGAATCGTGGTTTTCGTTTCCGGAAAAGGACATGGCAGAGGCAGAAATTTGTACCAAAAGCGGCTATCTTGCCGGCGCGAATTGCACAGAAACGGAATTAAGAGCGATTCCGAAATCGGGCTTAAATTTTGAAGTTTGTCCTTATCACAAAATAGTGCATTTGGACAAAGAACGCAGGTTCAGAGTGCACGCCGGCTGCGAATCGACAGAAAATTTTATGTCGGAAAGTTGGTTTATACTGCCGCCTTCTGTCGAAAATTATTACAAATCCAAAAACGCTGATTACAAATTTTTACCGCCTTTCCGCAGCGATTGTTCGGACAACGAAAGCGGTTCCAATGCAGAAATGGACTTGATTTATCCGCATTCGGAGCTTAAAATTTTCGTGCCTGTGGAACTCGACGGCACACCCGGTCGCACGGTTTTTGAAGCTGCACATCGCCGTACGGATGCTAAGATTTTTTGGTATTTGGACAAAAAACTCATCGCACAAACCGATAACATCCACAGCATAGAACTGCGCCCCGCCAAAGGCTCTCATACGCTGACACTTACAGACGATAAGGGCGAAAGTTTAACACGAATTTTTGAAGTTTTAAGCGAAAAATAAAAAAAATATTTATGAAAAAAACATTGTTTAAAATTTTGACTGCCCTCATTATCAGCACAATAATAATTGTTTTAATACATTATTTTTTAATAGAACGTTATGAAATAAAATCCGATGCTATTCCGAAAATAGCTGACAAGAAAGTTTTTGTATTAAAATATTCAAAGCAAAAAATCGGCAAAATTTGCATGTTTTCAAAAAATGACTCAATATTTGTATCCAGAATCGTGGCTTGCTACGGCGACACGCTGACTGTATCCGAAGGGCGCGCGATTACAAACGGCGACACGCTTGATACGCCTATCTATTTTGCATACAGAAAGTTACGCGCAAGAGCAGATTCTTCAGAAAATATCAGCCTTATTGCAATGCGTGATACCCTACCCAATCGTTTTGAAACGCAAAATGCAGTATATCTGGAACTTACATATCCAAAAGACGCAAGTGCAAAATTTGCATTTTCATCCGAAAACAGTTATCAAACCATAGATAATTTTAGTAAAATTGTTGTTCCCGCCGGACATTTTGCAGTTTTGAACGATAACCGCACAAATTTGAACGATTCCCGCAAATTCGGCTTCATCCCGATTGAAAACTATGTCGGTCGAGTGCTGTTTGTGAAGTGAGTTTTCAAATTCGAAGAGACGCAAGGTTTGCGTCTCTTCGAACAAAGGAAGTTTACAAGTTTGTAAAGTCCATATAGTTGTATATGCAATGTTTGACAACAATATGACAATTTTTGACTACTTTTTGACTATAAATGACAAGTTTACTGAATCATGGCTTCATAAATTGCCGTATGCACTTTTTGGCGGATTTTCATGCCGTTAATGCGCTGATTTTTAGCACTCGGATGCACTCTGTTCGAGATAAAAACATACACCAAATCATTTTCCGGATCGACCCAAATGCAGGTTCCCGTGAAACCTGTATGTCCGAACGCATTGGGCGAAACACCTTTGCCTGTTACGGATTTCGGCGTTGCTCGGTCGAAGCCTAAACCTCTGCCGTTCAAACCGTTATCGGCAGCAAAAAGATGCACGGTTTCGGGCGAAAACACTCGCACGCCGCCGTACGAGCCACCGTTTAACCACATTTGTCCCAAAATTCCCAAGTCGTGCGCCGTTGAAAATAATCCGGCATTGCCGGCAACGCCGCCGAGCATTGCAGCCGATTGGTCGTGCACATCGCCCACAAGCAGTTGTTTGCGCCAAAATTCGTCATTTTCGGACGGCACAATTCTGTTTCTGTCAAAACTTTTCCAAGCTTTGAAATCAGTGTTGAACATCCCGAGCGGCAGATAAATTTCGTCTTTAAGATACTCATTAAGAGGCTTTTGGTTAACAGAATCAATAGCTTGCTGAACCAAAATCATATTCACATCGGTATATTGATAAACTTTGCGCGAATACACTCTAAGTCGCTTAGTATCACGCCATAAGGTGTCAAAATATCTGTTTTGAAGATAAAAACCGTCGGCAATGCGCACTTCGGAACTGTCTTTTATGAATTTATTCGTAAAATAAAGGTCATATCTGCGTTGAATTTCAGCTTTTGCGGACGTTTTTGAAGAATCAGGCATCCGTTTTACTGCATCATAAGCATACTTTTTGTAAAGCAAATATGGCAAAATTGGCATCGCAGGTTGCACGCCGGATTGGTGCATGAGCAAATCGCGTATCGTTACACTGTTGAAAATGTTGCGTTTAGGCGTAACCGTAAAAATCAGCGTATCGTAAGCCATAAACATAGAATCGTTGATGCGAATCGTGTCCTGATATTTTAGAATTTTCTTGAAGTCCGTAATATCTTTGTAAAAAAGTGTGTCGATATTCAAAACAGTGTCGGGCTTAATATTCTTGTAATCAATGGAATGATCTTTGAAATATTTACCAAAATTTTGGTCTAAACCTAATTTTCCGGAATCGTACATGCGCATGGCGGCGGTTGTGGTTGCAGCAATTTTAGTAACTGAAGCCAAATCGTAAATATCTGAATTTCTGACACTTTGTCCGCCGTAAGTTTGCGCACCGAACGATTTCTCATACACAATCAATCCGTTTTTTGCCACAAAAACTTGACCGCCCGGAAACGCGCCGCTTGCGATGGCATTGCTCATTATGGAGTCAATTTTTTCCAATTTTTTAGAATCCAAGCCTGCTTCTTCGGGAATGGCATAACGCAAACGCGACTTTTCCGACTTTTTTGAAACGCCGTAAGTATAAGATTTTCCGACTGATACAGGCAATTTACCGTTTACTGAAATAGCTCCGAAGATTGCATCGGCAGCTGCATTTTGCTCTGCATTCGATGTTCCGAAAACTTGCAAAATTACTTTTGCAGAAGTAATATTTTCTATATGATTTGGTTCTCCGAAATTTATGATTATCAACTTGTTAGTCTGCCCGAGTTTATTTAGTTGAGATACCAAAACAGAATCCGGCGCAAAGTCATTAAACGCAATAATAAGTTCAGAATTTTTTGACGGAAATTTGAACGATTTCAGCTTTGAAGGTGAAACAATTTGCGATGAAACCGACAAAAACGTGTTCAGTCGAGAGGAAAATTCGGGTAAGGCAGAATTTCCGACTACAACAAGATTTATCGATTTGTTTTTCAGACTTTTAACAGGCAAAATTTCAGAATCATTTTTTAATAAAACTAAAGAAGCCGAAAAAAGTTTTTGTCGAAGCACTTGATTTTCAGCAGAATTCAAAGTATCAAGTAAAACCGAGTCAGGTAAAACATCGTGTGAAACGGAATCTAAGCCAAGCCGAAGTTTTGCGGATAAAATTCGACGTAATTTGTTATCAATTAGATTGATATTCAATTTATTATCAGCGAGAGCTTTTTTTACCACGATAAGAACATCCGTAGGATTGTGTGTCTGCAACATATCTGCTCCGGAAATAAGCAGTTTTGAAATGGTATCTGTTTGAATATCTGACTTTTGCAGGTTAACAATCCACAAATTTTTGAAATTAAATGTTGAACGTAAATTAGCTTCAAAATTAAAAATTTCGCGACTTGGTTTTCCGGAAAAAATTGCCGGTAAATCGGAGTTCATCATAAATTTATTCAACGAAAATCCGACAGAATCATTTGAAAAAAAAGAGGATTTTTCAAGTCCGAGAATTATATTTTTATCGAAAAAAAAATGGCTTGAATTTGAAATAAATTTTTGATAATCAGAAATTTGAACAGAATCTCCAACATGTGAAAAAACTGTAGGAATCAAAATCCGGATATTCAAAAATTTCAGCATTTCAGCAGATTTTGAAAGATATTTCAGCCGTAATGAATCATCGGAAACTGCGGAAAATGCAAGTTGAGACGGAAATTTCGGAGTTTCGGCAAAAGCAGGAAAAAAAGTTTTGGATTTTAAACCAAAAAAAACTTCAATTTTAGAATTATTTTCTAAATTTCTTCGGAAATATGTGAGTTGTGCCAACGAATCGCATGAAAGCAAAATGCCTCCGAAGTTGTCAGTTTTCAAAAACGGCAACAGCGAATCGGCTTGAGTTCTTGAATGAATTTCTGTATTGACCATAATAAGTTGTGCCAATTTTTCATCGGTGGACATGCGAGCTAATATGCTGTCAATCTGTGGATTATTCAATTCTGAAAACAATCCGCCGCGTGATTTTTCGACACTCGAAAACGATTGACATTGTCGAAGCACAAGCGCAAGAAGCGCGAAAAAAAACAATCCGACCAAAAATTTCAACAAAAAAAGAGGTGTATCTTTCGAGAGATTCTTCATAAATTCATTTAAAAGGCGTGAATTTACGAAAAAAATCCGTTAGCAAAACAAAATTATGATTATGCTTTAAAACTCATCCGAAAACAAAATAAAATGCTATATTGCGGGCTCAAAAACTATAAAAAAATGAAAGCATTTCACGCGTATGACATTCGAGGTGTCTATAACAAGGATTTTAACAAAGATGACGCCTATAAAATCGGCTATTTTTTGCCGAATTTGCTCCGAACGGACAAAATTTTAGTCGGGCGCGATGTGCGCGAATCTTCGCCGGAAATATTTGAATATCTGTGCAAAGGCATCACCGACAACGGTGCAGATGTGTTCGATATTGGGTTTTCGACCACGCCGATGGTGTATTTCGCAACCGCAAAATACGATTTTGAAGCATCGGTTATGATAACCGCATCGCACAATCCGCGCGAGTATAACGGCATGAAAATTTCGCGCGCAAATGCACTTCCCGTTGGCTACGATTCCGGACTTAAAGAGCTGGAAGAGATGGTTTTAAACGAAAAAATTGAAATCAACTTTAACAATATAGGAAAAGTTTTATATCTTGATGTTAAACAAGATTATCTCACATTTTTAAAAGGTTACTTGCCCGATTTATCCGATTTGAAAATCGCGATGGATTTGTCCAACGGCATGGCAGGTCTGTTGGTAAAAGATATTTTCGGAACCGCACCTTCATACCTGTATGATGAGCCGGACGGAACGTTCCCAAACCACGAAGCAAATCCGCTTGTAGCTGAGAATATAGTTGATTTACAGAATCTTGTGAAGAAAGAAAAAGCCGATGTCGGACTCATTTTTGACGGCGACGGCGACCGCGTCATGTTTGTGGATGAAAACTCAAAATTCATTTCGCCGGACTTGATGCTTGCCGTCATGGCAGACTATTTTAAGGCAGACGAAGGCGGAAAATTCTTGCAAGACATCCGAACATCGAAAGCCGTTGCCGAGCACATCGGCGCACGATTCGAAAAGCACATGTGGCGTGTTGGGCGGGCGTTTGCGGCTGCAAAATTGCGTGAAATCGGCGGCGTTTTCGGCGGCGAACTTGCCGGACATTACTATTTCCGCGATTTCTATTATTCCGATTCGGGCTTGCTCGCCGCACTGATTTTGCTCAGCGTTATTGCTGACAAAAAGAAAGAAGGCAGAAAACTTTCGGAAGTGATTGCCGAAATTGAAACATATCACAATTCGGGCGAGATAAATTTCCGAATCGCACAAAAGGCACAAGCGATGGATGCCGTAAAAAATCACTTTTTCGGAACAGAAGAACCTACTGCATTTTTCGATTTCGACGGTTACCGCATCGAATACGCAGATTGGTGGTTGAGCATTCGCCCCTCGAACACGGAACCTTATTTGCGCCTGTTGGTTGAAGCAAAAACCGATGAACTTTTGCACCAAAAAGTCGCAGAAATTAAGAAAATTATAGGTCAATTTAGTTAAATTTTGGCTTAAAATTCGTAAAGAGCGTGAGAACATCACGCTTTTTCAATTTATAATACACTGATAATATGACACTTAATTTAAGATAAAAATATTTTATTAATTTTTTGCAAATAATGTTAATTAAAAAATTACTTTCGCCCCTGCATTTTCGGAATGTTTAGTTTCAGCGAAAATTTTTCAACCGAAAATCATCATAATTAACTATGCTTAGTATTCGTAAAGAAATAACATTTACATCTTACTGTGTTTTTGGATGAATTGTATAGTTCCATTCACCATGAAATTCATGCTCTTTTTTAGTTCTACTTTACGAAGTTATGCCGGCAAAAGAAAAGCGTGGACGCTTATTGCATTTTCTATTTGCGTTTAGCGTCCACGCTAAACTATTCTAAGCACAAACTTTGCCGTAATCTTTAACTTCGTAAAGTCGAAGTAATCTATGAGTCCGGTCTAAAAAGCCTGTATTATTTTAGCAAAACAATCTATATGCTTGATTATCAGTGTTTTTGAAAATATTTTACAATTTACGTAAATTACTTATTATCAGTAATTTAACTTTACAAGCTTTCAACTTTATGGCTTTTTATACTGAACTCATCTATTATATCCAAGGTACCTCAGCATCTGCGGATAGAAAGATTCGTCTTTGCCGTTCGTTTAAATGGGGCAATA
>DYSM01000309.1 GCA_020718265.1 Draconibacterium orientale
GAACAAATACAACTTTATATATCGGTAGATTTAAGAAATATTTAACTTTGAACAAAAAAAATTATGGCACAAATTGCACTTTTAGTTATCGACCCACAAAATTCATTCTGCAACCCCGGCGATGCCAACGGAAACGGCAAAGGCTCGCTCTATGTGGACGGCGCTGATGCCGACATGAAACGACTCGCCGAATGGATTTTGAAATACAAACAAGATATTGATGCTCTGTATTTTACGCTGGACTCACATCACGTAAACGATATAGCACATCCCGGTTTTTGGATAAATTCCAAAGGTCAAAAACCGGCACCTTTTACCCAAATAAAAGCCGCCGATGTAAAAAACGGCACTTGGACACCGCTTTTTGAACCCGAACAAACGCTGAAATATTTGAAGGCTTTGGAAAAACAAGGCGAATATCCGCACTTAATTTGGCCCCCGCATTGCATCATCGGTTCGGAAGGCGCGGCAGTGTATCCGCCTGTGATGCAGGCGTTTGAGAAATGGGCAGAAGACGGAAAATTCTTCAATTTCATTACAAAAGGCGAATATCCGCTCACAGAACATTTCGGAGCATTCAAAGCGCAAATTTCCGACCCGGATATACTTGAAACTCAGCTCAATGAAGAGCTTTTGGAAGAATTGAGCGAATACGACATCATTTACGTTGCCGGCGAAGCGCGCTCGCACTGCGTGGCAAACAGTATCAAGCAAATTTTGGATGAAGCTGAATATCTGACAGAAAAGCTTGTGATTCTGGAAGATACAATGTCCAACGTTAAAGGATTTGAGACACTCGCCGACCCAATTTATGCGCGTGCCGAAAAAGCCGGTGTTCGGTTTTCAAAAACAAGCGACGATTTGTTGTTTTAAAAAGAAATTTTTCAAATCTAAAATCAAAACAGGCAAAAGCGAATGTGCAATTGCCTGTTTTTATGTTATTTAAACGTAACGTTCGCCCTTTCGTTTCTTAACTTCTTCAACAAACTCACGAATTTTTCGTTCGTCGTTTTTCTTACAAATGAGTAAAACGCCGTCAGATTCCACGACCAAAAATTCGTCTAAGCCTTGAGCTACAACTAATTTGTCGTCAGGAACATTAAACAAGGTATTTTTGTTTTCAAAACTCAGTATATTATTGCCTTTCAGCGCATTACCTTGTTCGTCTTTTGGCATCAACTCGTAAAGCGAATCCCAAGTTCCGAGGTCAGACCATCCGAAATCGGTGCTCAGAACATACACATTATCAGCATATTCCATGATTCCGTTGTCAATAGAAATACTTTTACAAGATGCAAACGCGTGTTCAATAAACCGTTTTTCGTCTATCACGGAATTTAATTCAGATTTAGGCGTAAAATAATTTAACATTTCTGGCAAGAAAGATTCAAAAGCCTGATTTATAGTTGATAACGACCAAATAAAAATTCCGGCATTCCAAACAAATTCTCCGCTTTTAAGGAAAACTTCTGCAGTTGCACGGTCAGGTTTCTCTGTAAATGTTTTTACTTTACTAATTGAATCAAAGTCTGTTACTGCGTTTTCAGAAACTTGAATATAGCCATAACCTGTTTCAGGGCGAGAGGGCGTCATGCCAAGCGTAAGCAAACCATTGTGTTTGGCAGTAAAATCTAAGCTTTGAAGCATAACTTCTGTAAACTTTGCTTCATCTTGAATCAAATGATCCGACGGAGCAACGATGATGTTTGCATTTGGATTTTGCTTGCCGATTACAAAATTTGCAAAGGCGATACAAGGCGCGGTATTTCGGCGTTGTGGCTCTGCAAGTATTTGTTTTTCAGATAATAATGGAAGTTGCTCGGCAACTTGTGCCACGTGTGATTCGTTTGTAACGATGTAGATATTTTCGGCGGGACAAACTTTGGCAAATCGGTCGAATGTCTGTTGAAGAAGTGATTTCCCTGTTCCCAAGATGTCGAGAAACTGCTTCGGGCGTTGGGTTTTACTCATGGGCCAAAAACGGCTCCCTATGCCGCCTGCCATGATTACGCAATAATTGTTGTAGTTCATTTATATTTGAAATTTGAAATTTAATTGTTGAATATCTATTTTAGTGAAAATAATGAAAAGTTAATCCACTGATAGCAAGATAGATGAATAACCCAAGAATGTCGTTTGCCGACGTAATAAACGGACCTGTTGCAAGAGCCGGATCAATTTTTAAGCGGTGCAATAACAACGGAATAAACGTTCCGATAACTGAGGCAATGATAATAACTGCAAAAAGTGAGATGCTGACTGCAACCGTAAGTGCCATAGAATCAAGCGTTAGTAAGTTGAAAACGAACGTAATTCCGGCTAAAGCTACGCCGTTTACCGATGCAACAAGCAGCTCCTTCAATATTTTTCTAAAGGTGCTTTCTGTTGAAAATGAATTATTTGCAAGTCCCTGAACTACAATGGATGACGATTGAACGCCGACGTTTCCGCCCATTGCTGCAATCAGCGGAATGAAAAAAGCCATTGCGGCATTTTCAGCTAAACTGTGCTCGAAAACTCCGATAACACGCGCTGCCAAAATTCCGCCGATTAAACCCACGAAAAGCCACGGCAGCCGCGCTCTTGTAAGTCTAAATACGCTGTCGGAATGTTCAACTTCTTGCGATAATCCGGACATGAGCTGATAATCGTGGTCAGCTTCCTCGCGCAACACATCCACGAGGTCGTCAATGGTGATACGTCCGAGCAAACGCCCAATGCTGTCCACAACCGGCAGTGCAATGAGGTCGTATTTTTGGGCAAGTTTAGCAGCTTCTTCCGCCGACATATCCACGCGAACAGAAATAATATCTTTCACAAGAATATCCTTAATTTTTTGCTCCGGACTCGCAAGCAGCAAACGTTTGAGCGACAACGCACCTTGTAAAATATTATCTTTATTGTTTACATACACATAAAAAACGTGCTCAATGCCTTCCGCTTGACGACGAATTTCCAGCGTTGCCGAGGCTACCGTACTTTCAATATCAACCACAACAAGCTCCTTTTGCATTAAACCGCCGGCAGTATCTTCGTCATAATTGAGCAAATCTACGATGTCTCCGGCTTGGTCGAGGTCTTTAACGTGTTTGAGAACCTCGTCACGGGTTTCCTCCGACAGGTCGGCAAGCACATCGGCGGCATCGTCGGAGTCCATGTGGTCAATAAATTTTGAGGCTATCACATCGCTCGGCAATTCGCTCATAAAGCGTTCGCGGTCATCATCATCAAGTTCGGCAAGAACATCCGCAGCTTTTTCTCTGTCTTCTATGAGCAGGAACAAATATTTAGCTTGGTCAATGCTTAATTCGTCATAAATTTCGGCAATATCGGCGGCATGAGCTTCCGCCATAAGGGCACTCGCCGCGGTATCATTCTTATTTTCAATGATTTCTTTAAGATTTTCAATATAATCTTGAGTAAATTCGATACGCATGAGCCGATTTTTTTTTGCACAGAATGAAAACGACGCAAAGTTAGATAAAGTCACGCTATTTTTTTAAATTATGTTGAAAAAAAGAATCCGAAAAAAAATCGGTTAAAAATGAATGAGTTCAGTATAAAAAGTCATAAAGTTGAAAGTTTGTAAAGTTAA
>DYSM01000310.1 GCA_020718265.1 Draconibacterium orientale
TTCCAACCAACGCAATTCAAAGTCGTCAATCAGGTTTGTGAGTTCAGTGAAACGTTCTGATTTTGAGACAATTTCAACGCCTGATAGTCTGCCGGAACTTAAATCGGATTCGATTTGAGATTTCTCTGAATTAAGTTTTTCCAAATCGCGTTCCAGCTGATTAAGTTCCTGTTTTTCTTTGAAAGTCAGTTTATTAGAAGAAACAGATTTTGGTTTCTCCTGCTTAATTTCTTTCGATTTCTGTTCGAGGGCTTTTTGTGCTTCCTGTTCCGATTTATGCTCGCGCCAAGCAGAATAATTTCCCGGGAAATGCCGAATTTTTCCGTCACCTTCAAACACAAACAGAGTTTCGGCAACTCGGTCGGTAAAATATCTATCGTGCGAAACCACAAGAACATTGCCTTGATAATTTTGTAAAAACTCTTCCAAAACGTTCAAAGTCGCTATGTCAAAGTCATTTGTGGGTTCGTCTAAAATCAAAAAATTCGGATTTCGCATCAAAACGGTCATCAAATAAAGCCGACGTTTTTGCCCGCCACTCAACTTACTCACATCTTCATAATGTGTGTGGCGCGGAAACAGAAAACGCTCCAAAAATTGTGCAGCAGAAATTTCGTAGTCCTTACCGACACTGATTCGTTCGGCAATTGACGTGATAACTTCGATAACTCGCATATTATCATCGAGTTGCAAACCTTCTTGACGATAATATCCAAACACAACTGTTTCGCCGACTTCGATATGTCCTTTTTCGGGTAAAATATTGTTTGTCAATAAATTAAGAAATGTGCTTTTGCCTGTTCCGTTGTTTCCTGCAACTCCAATTTTTTCAAATCTGTTGAATTTATAAGAAAAATCATCAACTATAATTTTATCACCAAATGATTTGCTAACACCATAAATATCAACGATTTTAGAGCCAAGTCTCGCTGCCATTGCTTGCATTTCAACTTTCGAGTTATCTACTTTACGCTCGGCGGCATCTTTAACTTTCCAATAATTGTCTTCACGATATTTTGCCTTTGTGGTGCGGGCTTGAGGCATACGATTCATCCATTCGGTTTCGCGTTTCAGAAGACGTCGCGCGTTTTCAATGTCTGTGGTCATTTGCTCAATACGTTCGGCGCGTTTTTGCAGATATTCGTGATACGTTCCGCGATAAGCATACATGACATTATCGTCTATTTCTAATATTCGATTACACACTTTATCTAAAAAATACCGGTCGTGCGTTACGAGCAAAAGTGTAACGTGCGATTGAGCCAAATAGTCTTCCAACCACTCAATCATATCAAAATCAAGGTGATTTGTGGGTTCGTCAAGTATCAGAAAATCAGGCGTATTGATAAGTGTATTTGCAAGCGCGAGGCGTTTTTTTTGTCCGCCCGAAAGTTGATTGACAGGTTGTTCAAAATCTGTAATTTTCAACTTTGTTAAAATTTGAGAAATCCGACTTTCATAATCCCACGCTCCCATCCTATCCATCTCGGACACAGCATGTTGAATTTCAGATTCTTTTCCTGAAACCATCGCCGCATTGTAATTTTTTACGGTTGCAATCAGTTTATCGGACGATGCAAATACTTGTTCCATAACGGTTTTCGAGCCATCGAATTGCGGTTCTTGCGGCAAAAATCCGGTATGAACATCTTTACTCAAAATGACAGCACCTGAATCGGCAATTTCTGCACCTGTAATAATGGAAATTAAGGTTGATTTACCAACTCCGTTTTTAGCAATTAGTGCAACTTTTTCGCCTCTGACAATTGAAAATGAGATATTTTCAAACAAAGTTTTTGCGCCAAAAGATTTAGAAAGATTATCAATTTGTAACACATTCATACTGCAAAATTAGTAAAAAATCGCAGATTTGAACAGAACATTTTTGAACAAATTCGGAAAAATTAAATTTTTCAAACATTCGTAAAAAAAACTAATTTCGCACCGTAAAAAATCTCAGGTGAAAGGAATCATCAAATTTTTAGTCAGAAAAGTGCCGCGCCCGATGCTTATTCGGTTGAGTTTGGCTGTCCATAAACCCGTATCGTGGTTTTACAGAGGCGATAACGTGAAGTGCAACGTGTGCGAACATACGTTTCGCAAGTTTTTACCATACGGGAATCAAGGTTTTGATAACAGATTGTGCCCCAATTGTTTATCGTTGGAAAGACATCGCTTGTTGTGGAAGTTTTTAAACGAAGAAACCGGTTTATTTTCAGAAAAAATGAACGTGTTACATCTTGCACCCGAACAACCTTTTATTAAGCGATTTAGAACGTTGAAAAATCTGAATTATACGACTGCCGACCTCGTTTCGCCTCTCGCTGACGTGCGCACGGACATCCGCGACATGCACCAATTTCCGGACAATGCGTTCGACTTGTTTATGGCAAATCATGTGATGGAACATATTGATAATGAGCAACAAGCCCTCAAAGAAATTTACAGAATTTTGAAACCCGGCGGCATGGCAATTTTGCAAATTCCGATGAATTACGCCGCCGAAAACACCGACGAAGACCTCAGCATAACCGACCCGCGCGAACGCGAAAAACGCTTCGGGCAATACGACCACGTACGCATGTACGGGCGCGATTATCCTCAGCGTTTACGAAAAGCAGGTTTTGAAGTAGAAGAAAATCAACTTGTTATGAAACTTCCGACAGAAACTGTCGAACGTTTCCGATTTGATAAAAATGAGGTTATTTATGTTTGTAGGAAAGCCCAAACTACGAAATGATTTTCAAATACTGTTTTGTTTTCAAGAAAAAATGTAATAACTTGCGGTAAGAAATTTTGAGAAATGGAAAGGCAAATTACTTATGAAAGTGTGTTGGAATTAATTGAGCGTCAATCAGTTCTGTTTCACCGTAGTTTAGAAGAAAGTCGAAAAGATTTCGATATCGAACTTAAAAAAAGCCGAAAAGATTTTGATAAAAAACTCGGCGAAATTACAGGTACCTGGGGCAGATTCGTTGCTGAAATGGTTCAGCCTAAGATAATTGACATGTTCCGAGAACGCGGAATCGCAATAGAAATGAGCGCACAGTCGGTTAAAGGTTTTAAAGATAAGCAAGTTTTTTACGAAATTGATATTTTGCTGGTTGATACAGATGTTGCTGTTGCTGTGGAAGTTAAAAGCACACTCACGCGCGAGGATGTTGTTGAACATTTGGAAAGATTGGATAAAATAAAACAAGTTGCGCCAAAATTGTTCAACCTATCAGGAATGCAAATTTACGGCGCAGTTGCCGGAATGATTGTGGAAAACAAAGCAGACAAATATGCGTATCAGAACGGCTTATTTGTTTTGCGCCAAAAAGGCAGCATCGTTGAAATTATGAATGATGAAAAATTTCAACCTAAAATATGGAAAGCAGACTATTAAAAAATTCGTCCGACAAAACTAAATTATCGGACGAATTATTACATTAATATTCAACTACTTATCCGTATTCTTTGCATTAAATCCAAACGTTAAACCGGCTCTGATGTTATTTTTGGACGGAATTACGTACACGTTTAACGGAAAGTTTACTTTACCCGATTTTATGGATTTTCCGGCAGCAATTAAAAATCCGGAATGAAATTT
>DYSM01000025.1 GCA_020718265.1 Draconibacterium orientale
AAGTTAAATTACTGATAATAAGCAATTTACTTAAATTGTAAAATATTTCCAAAAACACTGATAATCAGGCATATAGATTGTTTAGGTAAAATAAAACAGGCTTTTTAGACAGGACTCTTATATTAAACAGAATATAAGATATTTGATTATTACACTGTTTTATATTCTGTTGTCTGTAATCTGATGTCTTAAATCTAATAAAATCATGTCCACCGAAATTTTAACAGGTGCAGTCGTTTTCGGATTCTTTACCGGATTCCATTGTGCAGGCATGTGCGGTCCGATAGCGATAGCCTTGCCATTGAAAAAAGATTCTAAACTCGCCAAAGTAACCGGCGCATTCCTATACAACTTAGGACGCGCAGTTACGTACAGCATCATCGGATTTTTGTTCGGCATGTTGGGCGAAGGCTTGAATATGGCAGGTTTCCAGCAATGGGTTTCCCTTGTCATGGGTACATTAATGGTGCTGAGTGTCGTATTTCCCGCACTGTTCAAAAACAGATTTGAGCTCGACCAAAAAGCATTCGGTTTTGTCGGAAGTATAAAACTTCGGCTACGAAAACTTTTTACCAACCCAAGCTACGGCTCGCTCTTCCTTATAGGACTTTTAAACGGATTATTGCCATGCGGGCCGGTGTACGCAGCCGTAGCCGGAGCTATTGCAACCGGAAGCGCATACACAGGAGGCGCATTTATGTTCCTGTTCGGTGTAGGCACAATGCCCATGCTGCTCGCTATTTCCCTCTTAGGCGATTTCATTAGCGGAAATATGCGCCGAAAAATTGCAAAATTCATTCCCGTAACGGTCGTTTTACTCGGTTTAGTATTCATTTTACGCGGTGCCGGACTCGGAATCCCGTTTTTAAGCCCGCCGGAACAAAAATTACAGGTTCCGCAAAAAACTGAAATTCAGATGATTGAAAAAAAACACTCATGTCATTGAAAAAAAAGTAACTTTTTTTTTGATTTCGTAACAAATAAATACATAATATTGCAACGTTTTTTGGTAAACATTTAAAAATCGAAAAAAATCGTTATGAAAAGAAAATTTTTCACAATCGCGGTAGTTGCAATGTTTGGTGTTGCAGCAGTTTTAACTTCTTGCGGCAGCTCAGAAACAGAGGCAGCAGATTCAGCTAAAATCGTAGAAGATTTGGCAAAAGAAATTGTAAAAGAAGTTTCCAAAATGGACACTGTAAAAGTTGCCACAGACACAGCCGCAGTAACCAAGTAATTTGTTAAGAATATACTGCCCGAAAGGGCGGTATATTTTTTTTACATCGAATTTTTAAATCACAAAAAAAATAAACATGACACGCAAATCTCTATCGCTCGCAGCAGTTGCAGCCTTAAGTGCAACACTTTTTTTAACTTCATGCGGCGGAGCCGAAGAAAAAACGACAGACACTGTAAAAGAAGCCGTTACGGAAGTCAAAACCGAAGTTAAGACCGAGGTTACAACCGATTTCTCCAAAGGTAAATTAGTTTACGAAAAAAACTGTCAAGTTTGTCATCAGGCAGACGGTAAAGGCTTAGCGAGCACATTTCCGCCACTTGCAGGTTCCGATTTTTTGAGTAACAAAGAAGTTATGGTAAACGCAATACACAAAGGGTTAAGCGGCGAAATTACCGTAAACGGCGTGAAATACAACACACCAATGGCGGCATTGCCCGGCATCACGGACGAAGAAACTGCCGATGTTATCAATTATGTTTACAACACTTGGGGTAACGCTGTAGGCTCAATCACTGTGGACGAAGTAAAAGCAATAAAAGCAAAGAAATAACGCACAACAGTGCTGAACATCAAAAAGACCTCAGTTGTGAGGTTTTTTTTTTGCAATTAATCTAAAAAATAAAAAAAACAGAACACTGATTTCAAAAAATATCTATCTTTGGCTTAATACTTGCTAGAACTCAGCCGTAGTTCCCGTATCTATGACGAACCCAAATAATACCATACTCATAGCCGATGATATACAAGCCAACCTGATGATTCTGGAAGACTTGTTAAGCCAACATAACTATATTGTAATGCGCGCCGAAAACGGCAAAGAAGCCGTCCGAAGTGCAAACGAATACCTTCCGGACATTATTTTATTGGACATAATAATGCCGATAATGGATGGCTTTGAAGCCTGCAAAACACTGAAAGCCAACGATAAAACTGCCGATATACCAATCATTTTTATTACAGGTAAAGACCAAAGCGAAGACATTGTAAAAGGTTTTGAACTCGGCGCGGTGGATTACATCACAAAACCGTTCCGCACCTCCGAACTCATGGCTCGTGTGCGCACACACATAGAGTTAAAACATGCACGCGACTTGATTAAACGTCAAAATCAGATACTTCTCGAACTTGTGTCGTCAAAAAAGAAAGCACAACGCGATTTGATTGAAAATGAACGAAAATATAGCGGACTAATTACCGGATTGAACGATGCCGTGTTCAGAATTACCTATCCCGAAGGCAATTTCGAGTATATAAGTCCTGCCGCGAAAAAAGTATTCGGATATTCAAAAAATAATTTCTATAGAGAAAAAAACTTTCTCAGAAAAATACTACATCCGGATTTCCGTAACTATTTTGAAACCAACTTAGAAACCTCGTGGGGCGTTGCACCGACACTAAAATACAAAATCATAGACCCCGACGGCAACGAACGTTGGATAATTCAAGCAAACAAAGGCAATTTTGATAAAAACGGAAACCTGATTGCAGTTGAAGGTATTTTCCGAAATATTACCACAAAAGAGGAGCTGTTGGAACAAAAAGACCAGCTTGAAAAAATCAATAAGAACCTGACATCCAGCATCAAATACGCCCAATTCATACAACAAGCGGTATTACCGAACCGTGTGTACCTAAAACAATTTATTCCCGACAATTTTATTTTATATATGCCGCGCGATATTGTAAGCGGAGACTTTTATTGGATAAAACAAGTGAATAAATTTGTAGCAGTTGCAGCAGCCGATTGCACGGGACACGGCGTTCCGGGCGCATTTATGAGCATGTTAGGTGTAGCTTTGCTCAACGAAATTGTTCGTTTGGACAAAGAACCAGCGGCGGGCGAAGTGCTGGACGAACTCCGAAAACGTGTAAAAACATCGTTACATCAAGAAAATATACGAGGCGCAACGTCCGATGGCATGGATATGTCTCTATGTATCATCGACTTAGAACACAAACGCTTACAATATGCCGGCGCGAACAGTCCACTGTTCATTATCCGAAAATCCCAAAAAGGAGTAACAGAACTTTTGCATATTAAACCGGACAGAATGCCTGTTGGCGTTTACTTGAAGGAATTTCCGTTTACAAACCATGTTATTGATTTACAAACAGATGACACACTATATTTATTTTCAGACGGCTACATTGACCAATTTAACGGCACAACAGGCGATAAATATAAACTTAAACGCTTTAAAAACACACTGTTAGATATAAGTAAACATCCGATGCAAAAACAAAAAGAACTGCTGACGGAAGAATTTGACGCTTGGCGCGGAAATATTAAACAATTAGATGATATTTTGGTCGTCGGTGTGAAGATACAAGACGACTATGGCGACATAGATTTTTTTTAGACACAAAATGGCACAAACGCTGAAACAAATAACAACTATATTTTTCGCGCTTTTTGCGATACAACTATGTATTGCACAGACATTTACGAGCAAAGCCGAACAACTCTCAACCGACGAAGGCTTATCTCACAACCGAGTCATTTCTATTCAGAAAGACAGTTTTGGCGAAATGTGGTTCGGCACACCTGAAGGGCTAAATCGCTATAATTCAAACGATTTTGAAGTATTAAAACGAAATCAGGGAGACACCGCAGGCTTAAGCAGCGATTTGATTTACAGTATTTTAGAATTTCCGGAAAAAACACTCCGGCTTGGCACGGTCGGCGGTGTATATCAGCTCAATTTGCAAAACAGGACACTAAAACCACTACAGCAGAGCCTTATAGACAAAGCGGAAGGAAAAATCATTTACGCTTCAAGCACTGACCGAAAACAAAATATCTATTTCGGGACGGATAACGGCTTCTTTATTTACAATATTGAATCTGAAAAAATAACAAATATTAAGGTTGAATCAGCAGAAAATATAGCTGTGTATGCACTTCATTTTCAGAGTGATACACTGTGGATTGGAAGCGAACACGGCTTATTTATCTATCTCACGAAAAAAAGCAAATTGCTACACATTTCCGAAATACTAACCACACAAAAAAAACAGATAAGCGGAACAGAAGTTTTTGCAATTGCAGCCGATGAATTTGGAAATTTGATAGTGGGACACGATAACGGTATTTCCAAAATTACCATAAAAAATGGAATTTTTACGCTAAGAAACTTCGATGAAACAAAGCTAAATTTGAATCGTAAGTTATTGTCTGTCCGGACGATATGCAAAATTGAAGAACATGAATTTTTCATTGGCAGCAATGGTGCGGGAGCTTGTATTTTCAATGCTCAGACCGAACGTTTCAGAACCGAACCTGTTTTTGAGTATTTTTCCGATAAACAAATTATGTCGTCCTTTTGGGACGAAAATCATGCGTTGTGGGTAGGCACGTTGAGAAACGGAGTTGTGAAAATTGTAAAAAAAGATGACATTTTTTCGTCTCATCATATTATTTCGAAAGACGGCGAGGAACTTGGGGTATTTTCAGCACTGGCTGACACAAAATCAGCGGAAATACTCTGGCTCGGAACAAATATGGCACTTGCGAAATACAACATCTCTGCCAATAACTACACGTTATTCTCACTCTTCGACAGAACTGAATTAAAACACACCATGATTGCACTCGCCGAAGCAGGCAAGAATATTTTAGTAACAACTTATGGTTCAGGAATATATGAATTTAACAAATCGACAGGGGCATTTAAGAAACATGCCGACCTAAATGCCATTTTTGAAAACTTACCTGTTTTTTCTATTTACAAACAAAACGAAGAGGTGCTTATTTTAAGTGCCGGACAACACTTTGTGCTTTACAATTTTAAATCGAGACAGATAATTCACAAAAAAATAGAAGCTCACAAAATGCAACGCGTCTATACCATGTACCCGATTTCAGAATCGAAATTGCTCTTGGGAGGCTACTATGGAGGCTTGCAAATACTTGATTTAAAAGATTTTAGCTTAAAAACGCTAAACCTAAATACCAAACCGCTCACAGCTGTATTTAACATTTACCCGAAAAACGATACAATATTTTGGTTAAATACCTACGATACAGGTATTTGTGAATATAACTTGATTACAAACACAATTTCTGACATTCTTGATTTGAAACTTCCGAACGTTGCAACATTTACCATACTTTCCGGAAAACACGGTAACAAGCTGTGGCTAAGCTCTAACGATGGGCTCTGTAGCTACGATATTTCTAAAAATGAGAGTTTTCGCTTTTCTAAATCCGATGGTTTACAAGACACCGAATTCAATGTAGGTGCAGCTTTAAGGCTTTCTGACGGCAGACTTCTGTTTGGCGGCATTCGCGGATTTAATATCATAAATGAAGACACCGTAAAACTCACAAATTCAGAAATTCCGCTCAAATTAACGCGCTTAAAAATTAGAAACACAGAAATAAAACCGCTTGTCAAATACGGAAAAAAAATTATTTTAGCCCAAGAAATAGACTTAATCGACACACTTTTTTTCGAATACAAAGAAAGTTCGTTTTCCGTTGATTTTGCCGCAATTGACTATATTCATTCTAAAGAATTGAAATACAGATACAAACTTGAAAATTTCGACTCAGAATGGTATCTCACAAATGCTACGAACCGAACCGCCGTGTACACAAATTTATCGCCCGGAATATACACATTCATTCTGCAAGTTGCAGATAAACATGGGCGTTGGTTACCAAAAACCAAACAATTGACAATCGTAATAGAACCTCCGTTTTGGCAAACCTCTTGGTTTTACATAATTTGCATAATTTTCATCCTAAGTTCGATTTACTTATTTACATACCTGAGAAACAGAGTTTTACTTCGAGAAAAAACAAGGCTGGAAGCACAAGTTGCACAACGCACAGCCGAAATTGAGCACGCAAACAATGCCTTAAAATCAGAAATAGAATTTTCAGAATCTGTCATTCATGAAGCTTACGACGGAATTATTGTGTTGAAAACGGACGGAAGTTTCGTAAGGACAAACCCGGCATTCCTCAAGATTACAGCTTATTCTGCCTCTGAAATTGCAGAACTTAATATAAAAAAAATAATACATACTGTTGATTTTAAATTATTTGAGCAACTTATTGCTCGCGCAAACTCCGGCGAGAAAAACGAATCGGAAATACGAGTCGTAACAAAATCCGGGAAAATAATTTACACACGAATCTCTTCCGCTTTTTTTTCCAAAAATGCAGTAATCTGCGTTATAAGCGATATTTCTCAACGAAAAGCGATGGAGCGCGAACTGCGAAAACACAGACAACTACTTGAATTAGAAGTAGAAGCAAGAACTTCTGCCCTAAAAAAAGAAAAAGAAAAAGCCGAAGCCTCAGACCGACTAAAATCGGCATTTCTTGCCAATATGTCGCACGAAATACGCACGCCGCTCAACGCTGTGTTAGGCTACTCACAACTGCTTGAAATGCCCGACCTAACAGACGAACAGCGAAGCGAATATGCGAAAATGATAAATTTTGGCGGCGAAACTCTCTTACAACTTATTTCGGACATTATTGATATTGCAAAAATAGAAGCCGATGAAATGTCAGCCGAGCCTGAACAGATTAAACTGAACCCGGTGCTCAGCAACATCCATGCAAGTTTTTTAACTTCAAAATCGAACTACGAAAAGGCAAACGTTGAACTTATTTTGGACATTCCGGATGAGAGCTCAACTATTTATGCCGATAAATTACGGTTCAAGCAAATTTTCATAAATTTAATAAGTAATGCGCTCAAATTCACTGACTTAGGATTTGTTAAGATGGGCTACATCCCTCCCCGATTCGATGATACGTTTATCACATTTTACGTTCAAGACACCGGAATAGGCATACCGGAAGAGAATCTGAGCGATATTTTTGAACGATTCCGAAAATTAGATAATATCCAAGCAAGACTGCACCGAGGCACAGGGCTTGGTCTGGCAATAAGCAAACGCCTCGTAGAAATGCACGGAGGTCGAATTTGGACGGAAAGTCAAGTCGGAATCGGCTCCGTTTTTTTCTTCACTTTACCAATCACAAATATCTCAAAATCAGAATGAAACAGTTAATTCTTATGCGCCACGCAAAGGCACAGCACGGCTCAATGACAGACATATTGCGCCCGCTCGAAACAAGCGGAATAAAAGCCGCAACATTTATGGGAAATCATCTGCGCGGGCTAAAGCTCACACCTGATGCACTTTACAGCTCAACAGCAACCAGAGCAAAAGAGACTGCACATTTTTTCGCAAGTGCTGCCGGCTTTACAAGTAAAATTGAGTTTTTCGAAGCATTTTATTACGGGTACAGAAGCGAACTTATTGATACAGTGAGAAATACAGACATCTCCGTACAAAAAATCATGCTCGTCGGGCACAACCCGACATGGAGCGAATTGGTGCACTTTTTGTCCGGAAAACTTTGCGACATGTCCACAGCATCCATAGCTATATTAAACTTAAAATCAGATACTTGGACTACAATCGGGCAAAATTCATGTAGTTTTGAACAACATCTGAATCCATCAGAAATAATGTAAATTTAGCAACAAATGAAACCATTTTTAGTTATTCTTTTAATGACATTAATTTCAACAAGTTACAGCCAAAACATGTACCCTGAAACCTTAAAAATTAAAAGCATTCATCAGCTCCGATTTGAGAACGATGCGATGTATAAAACCTATGGCAATCGGTTTGAAATGAGCGGAATAGCACGTTTTGACGATAAAATTTTATGTATTTCGGACGATTTATTTGAGATATTTGAACTCGACACAACTGAGTGGACGCTTCGCCCGTCAAACTTACTAAAACCAAAAAATGCAGACATGGATTTTGAAGCCATTTTTGCAGACGATTCTCGTATTTTCTTGGCAGCTGAATCCGGTTTCGATTGCATTTACGTGCTAAAACGAAACGGAACTCTAAAAAAAATAATCAGCCTGCCGGAAATTTTGCCCGAATTTGACAAATCGAATACCGGCATGGAAGCGGCTGATTTTGACGGTAAAACGTTCTATTTTGCAAACGAAGGCGAAAAAAATTCCGAAAATGTCATAGCCAACGGTTCCGTTTTCGCAATGGACGAACACAAAAAACCGAAAAAACTTTTCGACTCCGAATATGATATTACCGATTTGAAATACAGCAAGTTACAAGCAAAAGAAATGCTCTATATTTTAGGGCGAAATGAATCTCAAATTCTGAGATACAATCTGGAAAATGGCGAAATTATCATCAAAACATATAAATTTCTGGAAAAAAAAGAGGACATGCAAGCCGTTTTCGACTCCGGAAAATCCTTTGGAATGGGCGAAGCATTGTTAATTTCCGAAACCGAAATTTGGGTCGGATTTGATAACGGAAAATCTAATTTATTGAATAATAACGAAATACTGAATCAATATCTAAAAACCAAAAACACAGAACATCCTGCAATGCCGATTCTTGTCATTTTTGAGCGCGGCGATTTCTAAAAAAAAAACGTATCTTTGGCGAAAAATAAATTCGTTTCGTTTAAGAAATATACGAAATAGAATTTCGATTACATAATTAATAATCAGTGATTTACGCCGATATAATTTTACCGCTTACTTTACAAAAAAATTACACGTATCAAGTACCACACGAATTTGAAGAGTCGTGTAAACTTGGCATGCGCGTTGTATTGCAGTTTGGTAAAAAAAAGATGTACACCGGAATCGTATCTAAAATACACAACCAAAAACCGAGTTACGAAACCAAAGAAATTTTAGCAATTTTAGACGAATATCCTGTTGTTTCCGAAATTCAATTGCAATTTTGGACTTGGATAGCACAATACTACTTATGCACGGAAGGCGAAATTTATAAAGCCGCACTGCCTTCCGGTTTAAAACTCGAAAGTGAAACAACGCTTGTGCTGACAGACGAAGCTGACAATGATATTTTTTCCGACAAAGAAACACAAATTATCAGCGCGATACGAACAGAAGAGCAACTCACAATCAGTAAGTTACAAAGCAAATTTGAGTTCAACATTTTACCTTTTGTAAAAAAATTAATCGAATCAAAATGTCTTGCAGCTTATGAAAAACTAAGAGAAATCTACAAACCTAAATTTGAAACCTATGTTCGTGTGCATCCGAATTTGCAGAATGAAAAAAACTTAGCGACAGCTCTCTCTGAGTTAAATCGAGCAAAAAAACAAGCGCAACTACTTATGGATGTGCTCTATATGACACGCTACGGAAGCGACAAACACGATGGTTTGCGCCCTGCTGACGAATTTCGGAAATCGGATATTTTGCTTCATGCCGAAACAAGCGTTTCTGTTCTTAACGCATTGATAGAGAAAGGATTAATTTTGGAAGAACAACGCGAAATCGGTCGAATTTTCGGCACCGTAGCCAAAGATACAACTGAAAAATTGCTCAGCGATGCGCAACAAAAAGCCATTGGGGAAATCGAAACTCAATTTCAGGAAAAAGATGTCATTTTGCTGCACGGTGTAACATCTTCCGGTAAAACAGAAGTTTATATAAATCTGATAAAGAAACAGTTAGACTTAGGCAAACATGTTTTGTATCTTTTGCCGGAAATTGCACTGACAGCACAAATCATCAACCGATTGACCAACATTTTTGGGGAACGCGTGAGCATTTATCACTCCAAATTCAGCGATGCCGAACGTGTTGAAATTTGGAAAACACTCATCGAAAAAAAATCGGCACGCGTAATTCTCGGCGTACGTTCTTCGATATTTTTACCGCTTGAAAACGTAGGCTTAATCATTGTAGATGAGGAACATGAGAACAGTTACAAACAATACGACCCTGCACCGCGCTACAATGCCCGCGATGCCGCAATTGTGTTGGCAAAAATGCACAAAGCCCGTGTCCTACTCGGAACAGCAACGCCTTCTGTTGAAACGTATTACAATGTTTTGACAAAAAAATACGGACTCGTAAATCTGTTTGCGCGCTTCGGCGATATTCAACTTCCCGAAATAATAATAGGCGATGTTCGTACGGCACGAAAACGCAAAACGATGAAATCTATTTTTACTCCGGAATTGTATCTAAATATAAGTCAAGCACTTAATAATAAAGAACAAGTCATATTATTTCAGAACCGTCGCGGTTTTGCGCCGTTTATGGAGTGTGATGAGTGTGCTTACGTTCCGAAATGCAACCATTGCGATGTCAGTTTGACGTTTCACAAGCAGTCGAATGCGCTTGTGTGCCACTATTGCGGTTACACGGAACAAGCAGATGTAACGTGCAAAGCGTGTGGAAATGTATCTATGCAAACGCATGGTTTTGGGACGGAAAAAATTCAGGAAGAAGTCTCGCTTTTGTTTCCGGATGCAGTAGTTGCACGCATGGACACGGACACAACGCGAAGCAAAAAAGCATTTTCAAATTTGATTGCCGATTTTGAAACCGGTAAAACGAATATTCTGATAGGTACTCAAATGATTTCCAAAGGTTTAGACTTTGACCATGTGAGTGTTGTCGGCATAATGAATGCGGATGCGATGCTGAATTTTCCCGATTTTCGAGCCTACGAACGCAGTTTTCAATTGATGACGCAAGTTGCCGGACGCGCAGGTCGTCGCCAAAAGCAAGGCAAAGTTGTCATTCAAACATCCGACAAAGAAAATTCGATTTTGAAATATGTGATAACTAACGATTTTGAAACCATGCTACACACACAACTCGCTGAGCGTAAACAATATAAATATCCGCCGTTTTACCGGTTGATTCGATTGTCTGTGAAACATCCGAAACTGCACATTACCGACCAAGCTGCCGAAGCATTGGCAAATAGACTGAGGCACATTTTCGGAGCACGTGTTCTGGGTCCGGAGTATCCGAGCGTCGGGCGTATTAAGGATTGGTATATCAAGCAGATTATCATCAAGTTAGAACGTGAAAAATCTACAACAACAGCAAAAGAATACATAAGGTCAAGCATGGAAGCTATCAAAGCGGATGACAAGTTTCGTTCCGTGCTTTTTGTTCCGGACGTGGATCCGATGTAAAAAATAAAAGCACCCAAACAGAGTGCTTTTACAACCTTTTATTAACCTAAACCTTAAAACTATGAAAACTTTTACTTCTCTTACCGTCTCTTAACGATAATATACAAATTTAGGCAAACAAACTGTTAAGTAGGGTAAATAAATATTAATAAATGTTAAATCTATGCAACTTTATTAACGTTTATAGAACTCGAACAATTTATTCAAAATCCAGGGCATCATCGCTGTCGTATTCTACAAATTCAAAATTCACATTCACAAGGTGCGAAAAACGAGTGCCAAGCCCGAGCATGTCTTCATCAATAGAGTCGTAATGCCAACGAATCGTTACATCGGAGTTATGTGAAATGTTATTGATTTGCATGATCACTTCAAAAACTTGTTTTGACGAAGCGGTATTTAGATATTCGAGATTAAAGTCGAAAACAGTTTGCTTATTCGGGCTTACGCTGTATGCTTTAAGCCACTGAATAATAGGATTGTAGAACTCTACGGCGTTTTCGGGCAGCGATGATTTCGAAATTTCAAAACGTCCTTCCTGCGGATGAAAATAAATCATCGGAGTGTCTTCAGTGGGGTCTATAATGAGAGGCTTCATATTTATTAATCGTTTATTTTTATCGAAACTTGAAGTACAAAAAATGTATTGTTTACGCTGATATTTTTAAAGATATATTTTAATTCGGATGTACTTTTGATGCGCATGTCTATAAATCCGAGTCCGGTTTTGCGTTCGCTTGCCGAGCCGATGTCTAACAAAATCATGTCATATTGTTTGTATAACTCTTTGTCTGTCATACTATTAACAAACTCCAAGCGGTCACGCATGGTTTCAACATCTACGGTATGAATAAGGTTGCCTGCGGTCAAAATAAATTCGTCGTTTTTTTTGCTGAGCAGAAAAATTCCTCTGTTTTTTTTGTCGCCTTCGATGTCGCCGGTGTGTTTGCTGATATTTTGAAGTAGCTCAACCATAACTGCATACACTTTTTTTGAGGTCATGGACACGTTCATTTGTCCTTTGATAACGGACAGTAGGCTGAGTGTATTTTCGCGATTGAAACGACCGTTGAAACTGATAAGAATACTTTCGTGTTCGAGGGCTTCGTTGAGGTGTTTTACATCGTCGAGCGATTGTGTGTCGCTCACAAATGCAGCCGGCATCGGTTCGTTTTCCGCCCCGGGAATTTCTGTTCTGAAGTAGAAGAATGAGGCTTGTTCATCGACGGGTTCAAAATCGAACATGAGTTTTTTGCCCGATTTGCGTGCCATCTCAATGAATCCTAAGCCTGCGCCGCCTTTGTCGGAAAGTTCGCCTTTTTTTAAAATTTCTTTACGCAAAAGGGTTAAATCTTCGCGTTCGAGGATGTTTATTTGTTCTAATTTAGGTTTGAGCGTGTTTTCTTCGTTCTTCTTAACTACGTTTCCGGTTGTGATATAGTAGTGTCCTAAATTTTTTTGAATGGCAAACATTCCGCCCGATTCGGGGGTTTTGCCCGTATCTTCGTCTATTTTATCGCCGTGTTTGGTTACGTTTTGCAACCCTTCCACCATGACAAAATAGATTTTATTTTTTAAAGACGTGCGGTCTGCTGAATCTTTTACATTCGTTTCGGCAAGTGCAAGCAGGTTCTTCGAGATTTTTTGAGAGAACGCGCCACGGTAGATGTATTCAAAATCCGTGTCGTCAATTCTGCAAAAAAGCAGATACGCCAAGTCTATGAGTGAATTATTTGGATTTCCTTCCATATTTTTATAGCACGTATTAACAGAGCACTAAGGTAATTCTTTTGTGGGAATCTGTGAAATTCTTTTTGTGAATATTTCTGCAAAAAATCATCCAAAAATGCAAGTTTTTATGCAGTTTGCACATTTTTTTTTTACTTATTTTGAAAAAAAAAATTTATTTACTCATTATTAACTCATTATCAGATAATTGCATTAATATTTTTTTTAGATATTGATAAAAAAAAAAACTTATAAAGGCAGGTGGCGTTCCGTATCTAATTTGATGAAAACGAACAACAGAATGGTAAATGCCCATAACGAAGAGCCTCCGTAGCTGAAAAAAGGTAACGGAATGCCGATTACGGGAGCCAATTTTATGGTCATTGCGATGTTGATGGCGTAATGAAAAAACAAAATTGAGGCAACGCTGTATCCGTAAATTCGACTGAACGCGGAATGCTGTCGTTCGGCAAGCCAGATTATGCGCAGAATGAGTGCCGTAAATACAAACAACACTAAGCTGGATCCCCAAAAGCCCCATTCTTCGCCTACGGTACAAAATATAAAATCGGTATCTTGTTCGGGCACAAAATCGCCTTTGGTTTGGGTGCCTTGCAGAAATCCTTTTCCGCCAAAACCTCCGGACCCTATTGCGATGAGCGATTGATTGATGTTGTAGCCGTCATCTTTATTATCTTCTTCTACATTAAATAAAATATTGATTCGCGTTTTTTGGTGGGCTTTAAGAACATCGTGATAGATAAATTCGATTGAATACAGATATAATAAACTGCCTAACAGTATTATAATAACTTGCACGGTTTGGTATTTGCGTTGGCGGAAAGCGTTTATCAGCATCATTGAACTGCTTACAACTACCGCTGTTGTGAGCAAAAAATGTAAGGGAATGGTGTTAAACGTTACGATAACAAATGCCAATCCGACCAGAATAACGAGCAGTTGCACTCCGAAAATGGTCAGGGCATAGCGATACTGTCGCTGACTCAGTGCGTTAAAAGTGAGAAAAAGAATGGACAGCATAACAATTACACCGGAAATTGGCACAAACAACGAAACGATAAAAATTACAATTGCCAGTAAAATCAGCACAGGCAATATTGCAGGCAAGCCTTCGCGAAACAGCATGATTATGAATGCCGCCGTAACCATTGCCGAGCCTGTATCGCCTTGCAACATTACGAGTAGAACCGGCAGAACAAGCACTCCGGAAACGACCGAGAAGTTTTTGAACGTCATGAGCTTGAAATTTTCACGTCCCATAAATTTTGCAAGGGCAAGCGCGGTTGCAAACTTTGCAAATTCGGCAGGTTGAAACTTGAAATCGCCAAACTCGAACCATGCGCGCTGTCCGTGCACTTCTTTTCCGAACAAGAGTACGGCAACGAGCAACAACATCGTCAGTCCGTAAATTGGAAAGGCGAAGACCGAAATGACCTGTGTATCAACAAATAAAATTGCGACAAGAATAACTATTGCAACCATAATCCAGAGCATTTGCTTGCCGTAACGTTGCGATACGGAAAAAATGCTGCTGTGCTCCTCGCTGTAAACTGAGGAATAGATATTTAACCATCCAAAAATCACTAAGCCGAAGAAAATCAGCACTGTTATCCAATCAATTTGTGAGCCTATGCGCTTTTCACTCATGCGTTCTGTTATTCGGGTTTTTCGGGTTCTTTTTTCAATTTTCCGACAATCATTCGCTGTTCCATATCGGGACGGGAAATACTGTCGGTCAAATATTTTTCTATCAACAAACTTGCAATCGGTGCTGCCCACGTGGAACCGAATCCGGCATTTTCGACATAAACAACAATTGCAATTTTCGGATTGTCTTTCGGCGCAAATGCCATGAAAATGGAATGATCTTCGCCGTGCGGGTTTTGAGCCGTTCCGGTTTTTCCGCAAATAAATAATTCGGGATGATACGCAATGCGCGCCGTGCCTGCCGAAACTACTTTTTCCATACCGGAAACGACCGGCGTGAAATGTCGATATTCAATGCCGGTATTTTGTCGAACCGTGTAGAGTTTATTAATTTCCGTGCTATCTATCTCCTTGACAATGTGCGGAATATAGTAGTAACCACGATTGGCGATTGCCGCCGTCATGTTTGCAATTTGCAGCGGCGTAAAACCCAGCTCGCCCTGCCCTATTGCCAGCGAAATTATGGTGTTGTGATTCCAGCGTCCCTTGCCGTAATATTTATCGAAATATGTTGCCGGATAGATTATGCCTTTGCTTTCGTAAGCCAAATCTGTACCGAGTTTTATGCCTAAACCGAAATTATGTAAATGTTGTTTCCAATTTTCGTAAGCTTTGTCTGCTGCTCCAAATTTTTTATCTGTGATAATTTTTTTAAAAACATGGCAATAATACGCATTGCTGGACGACTGTATGGATTGTTCCAAGCCGACCGCACCCGAAATGTGATCTTTCACAATATGAGTACCTGTGTTATAGCCGTTTACAACAAAAACTGTACTTGGGTCAATAACGCCTTCTTGCAACGCAATGAGTGCGCTTACGGGTTTGAACGTGGAACCGGGCGGATACAAAGCCTTCAAAGCTCTGTTATACAACGGCTTATCAGGTTGATTTGCTACGGAATTATAGTTTTTTGACAATTGTTGTCCTACAAATAAGTTCGGATTGTATGTCGGGCTGGAAATAAGTGCCAAAATTTCACCCGTCTGCGGCTCAATGGCTACGATGCTGCCAAGTTTTCCGGACATGAGTAGTTCGCCATATTTTTGGAGTTCAGCATCTAATGTGGTTGTGATATTTCGCCCGGCAATGGCAAGCGTATCGTAAATTCCGTCGCGGTATCTGCCTTGAATTCGATTCAGTGCATCGACCACAAAAATATTAACGCCCTTGCGCCCGCGCAAATACTCCTCATACGTTTTTTCAACACCGCTTTTTCCGATATAATCTCCCGAACGGTAATACTTATCTCGGTCAATATCAGCTCTGTCCACCTCGCCCACATAACCGAGCATGTGGGCGGCAATGGCATCCGGATATTTTCGTACCGTTCGTTTTTCAGCATAAAAACCCGGAAAACGGTATAAATATTCTTGTAAAACGGCGTATTGTTTCGGCGAAATTTGTTTTGCCAGAATGACAGGCAGATGTTTCGCGCTCGCCAACGTTGCACGTACATCCTGCGCTCTGAGGTGCAATAATTCGCAAAACAGCATGGTATCAAACGGTCCGACACGATTCGGGATGGCTTTTAAGTCGTAGGATGCTTCGTTGTAAACCAATAATTTCCCGTTTCGGTCGAAAATTACACCGCGTGCCGGATATTGAGTAACGTGTCGAAACGCATTATTTTCCGCAGACAATTTGTAGCTAACATTCATAACCTGAATGTAATACAGCTTCGCAATAAAGATAATTGCCGTGCCGAGAATAAAAGCGGTGATGACAGCTATCTTGGGTTTCATGCTTATTTTCGAAAAATTAAATATTGACTCATCAAAATGAGAATCGAAGAGAATATTGTGTTCAAAATTAACACAAGTAACGTATAAAAAAAATATCCGAACGAAAAAACTTCGAGATAAAAATAAACAATATGATGCAAAAACACCATTAATAACGTATATTTCAGAAACCAAGCGATGCCGTAATACATCACTCGAGGTCGAGTTCCTGTTTCGTAACCGTCGCGCGGTGAAAGTACACGCAACACTAACGGACGCGCAAATGCTGCCAAAAGTAACGCCGATGCGTGTAAGCCGCCTGTATCGTCAAAAATGTCGGTCAGCATACCCATTCCGAAAGCAAAACCAAGCAAAAGACCTTTTGATGTTTCAAACGGTAACAACATAATGAACACAATGTACAAATAAGGTGTCAGCCCAAGTGCGGTAAGGTTTATATTGTTCAAAACCAACACTTGCAACAGCAGAAAAATAAGCAATTTGCCCGAATATTTTGCAATATTATCTAAACTCAAGAATCTTTCGTTTTATGAGGCGCAAAAGTAATAAAAAAACGTTTAATTGACTTGACATTTTTTGATTTCTAAAAAAAAAGCTCTTTTTTGTTTCGGATTGAAAAACGTTAAAATCTGTAAATGCACTTGTATTTCATTTATTTTTTTACGACCTTCGCCGTTTATCAATCCGACATGGCAAAACATACAAATTCTTTCCCTGTTTTAGGTTTTATCGCCACACTTACGCTGTCATCCGTATTTTGGCTCTGGTATTTCAGCCCGGAATCGACCACCGAAACCATTGCGCTCTTCGGCGGAATTCTGGCATTGACAATGGCATTTTTCTCTTTAATTTATGCAGGAATTCAACGCCGAACTAAGAAAAACTCCGTTTTGTTTCGTAACGCGTTTTTGTTTTTTGCAATAAATATAAGTTTACTGCTATTGTATATCTGGTTTGGATTCAAAACAATTGATATAGAACGTGTTACATTTGTAAACAATACAAATTTTACAATTTCGGAAATCAAAATTTCGGGAGCGGCAAACGCCGAAGCCGGCGAACTCGCAAGCGGACAGCGCGTTCGTATTCATGCAGAAATCACGTCGGAAGGTGAAATATATCTATCATATAATCAGAATGATACAACTCATAAACGCATCATAAACGGCTATACAACGCCGCTCATGGGGCCGAAGTATTTTGTGTTTGCCGAT
>DYSM01000311.1 GCA_020718265.1 Draconibacterium orientale
GACTAATTGGAATTGAATAATTTGAGTATAATATCTTTGGTGTCGTTTGGGGAATTGTTTTTATATTGCTCCCAAATTTTAAGAAGCATGAAAATTGAAATCAAACGTCTGTCCGAAGCCGAAATTCAGGCAAAGGGTATCAAAAAATGGAACATTTGGTCAAAAGAAATTTCAAAATTTGACTGGGAATACGACAGTGCCGAAGAATGTTATTTCCTTGAAGGCAAAGTAATTGTAACTACAAAAAATGAGCGAGTAGAAATTTCGGCAGGCGATTTTGTGCGCTTTCCCGCCGGCTTAACCTGCACTTGGAACGTATTGGAACCTGTGCGCAAGCATTATTTTTTCGAATAAAACCGCTATTCGTCGCCAAATAAGGAACGCACAAACTCAT
The DNA here is from genome assembly GCA_020718265.1 of Draconibacterium orientale. Taxonomy (GTDB): domain Bacteria; phylum Bacteroidota; class Bacteroidia; order Bacteroidales; family JAADGE01; genus DYOJ01. Next base: position 395 of record DYSM01000311.1, read on the forward strand.
CTTTGTTGAACACTTGCAAATCCTCTTTGCGCTCGCCTATGCCTATATATTTGACCGGAATTTTGAATTGATCCGAAATTCCGATGACTACGCCGCCTTTTGCTGTTCCGTCTAACTTCGTGATAGCCAGAGCTGTAACTTCCGTTGCGAGCGTAAAATGTTTAGCCTGCTCAAACGCATTTTGTCCGGTCGAGCCATCGAGAACGAGCAGAACTTCGTGCGGCGCATCGGGAATTATTTTTTGCATGACGCGTTTCACTTTGCTGAGTTCGTTCATCAAATTCACTTTGTTGTGCAAACGACCTGCTGTGTCGATGATTACGATGTCGGCACCCGATGCTTGAGCCGATTTTAGGGTGTCGAAGGCAACCGAAGCCGGGTCAGACCCCATTTGTTGTTTCACTATCGGTACACCAACGCGTTGCGACCAAATGTCGAGTTGTTCAACCGCAGCCGCGCGGAACGTGTCCGCAGCACCGAGCACCACTTTTTTCCCGTCGCTTTTGAATTGATAGGCAAGTTTTCCGATGGTTGTGGTTTTTCCGACGCCGTTTACGCCTACAACCATGATTACATAAGGGTTGCCGTCTTTGGTTTCCCATTTTGCAGCCGAATCCGAATCGTGATTCTCAGACAGCAAAGCTGCAACTTCTTCTCTCAATATACGTTGTAACTCATTGCCACCCACATATTTATCGCGTGCAGCACGTTCTTCAAGGCGTTTGATTATTTTCAGCGTAGTATCGACTCCGACATCGGAGCTTATCAAAATTTCCTCAAGTTCATCTAAAAATTCGTCATCCACTTTCGACTTTCCGGCAATGGCACGTGTAAGTTTCTGAAAAACATTAGTTTTTGTTTTTTCTAACCCTTTGTCGAGGCTTTCTTTATTTTTTTTTGTAAAAATTCCGAACAGTGCCATGTGTGTTTGTGTTTTTTTGAATTTGTGTCAATGTAAACATTAACTCATCTTGAATTTCTGCAAATATAGAAAAAAACTGTCAATTCAACGAAATTAGTTTGAATGAAACGAAAAAAGCCTTCACGAAAAATCGTAAAAGCTGTTTTATATTTATTTTGTAATGAACGACTTTAACTTAATTTTTCTTTTCGAAAAATTCTTTGATTTTGTCGTTGTGTACAACTTCTTCTTTGAAAATGTATGCGCCGGTTTTGGGTGATTTTACCATTTTTACAACTTTGGTGTAAGTTTTACCTTCGCTTTTTTGCATTGATGCAACAACCTTCTTTGCCATGTTCTACGGTTTTATTTAATTTCTTTATGAACGGTATATTTTCGTAAGATGGGATTGTATTTTTTCAATTCCATTCTTCCGGTGGTTATTTTACGGTTTTTTGTCGTAACGTAACGCGATGTACCGGGTAATCCGGTGTGTTTGTGCTCGGTGCATTCCAAAATAACTTGCACTCTGTCGCCTTTTTTCTTAGCCATTGCTCTATTTCTTTAATTATTAGTATTTTGAAATATGACCTTCGGCTTTTGCTTCCTTCAAAGTTGCCTCTAAGCCGTTTTTGTTAATTGTTCGCATTCCCGATGCTGAAACTTTAAGTTCTATCCAGCGGTTTTCCGATTCAAGAAAATAGCGTTTCTTGAATAAATTCGGTTTAAATGTGCGCTTGGTTTTTCTGTTCGAGTGCGACACATTGTTGCCCGTGGATACTTTTTTTCCTGTTACCTGACAAACTCTAGCCATTGTTATCTTCTTTATGTAGATGTTACTACCTTAATAAAATTCGGATTGCAAAGGAACGATTTTTTTTCCGAAATATCAAATCATTCTTTAAAAAAAAATAAAAAAAAATGTTACTGCTTGTATATTAGGTGTTTTGCTTAATTTGTTTTTGTAAAATTAATCCACCGATGCGGCAATCCGAGCAGCGTTTAGGTTCGCAATACGCATTGTATAGTTGTGTAAGTGCTTGACTTGCAAACGCATTTTCGTTTTTTATTCCGACATTTAGCCATTTTTCTGTTACGGCATTTTTTTCAGCTTTGAGTTGCTCGGCAAATTGCACGGCGCGTTCGGTAAGCTCATATTTGTCGCGTTCTTGTCCGTACAAAAACAAAATTGGTAAAAGGGTATTGACCAAAATGCCGTGAACCGCCGTTTTTCCAAAGTTTTTGACACTTTGTGCCGATGGTTTTCCGAACCGAAAATGTGTGTGCCAATACTCGGAAGTTTCGCAATCGAAGTTTGCCTCTATTGATGTAATATTTTCATTTTCAATAAGTTTTGAAAATAAATGCGATGATTTTGAAACCAAATGAGCTAATTGCGAAATGCGCAAGGTTGGGAAATTTGCAGGGCGCAGGCGCATGAATTTCCACAAATGTGCGGCAATGGGTTTGAGCTGATATTTTGCCTTCAAAAATTGATATTCTTTTTTCAAAACTAAAAAATACTCGTCTTCGCAAGCATGCTCCAACATGCCGGCTTGTCCGAAAAGCAGAGCTTCTAACTGAAATCGGCTGCTTTTGTGTTTTGCCAAAACTATTGAGGGTAAGGATTTTGCAAGAAGTTCAAACGGCTCGGCATTCACTTTTGACCCGAAGCTGCGTGCAAGATTTATGTAGAACGTTTCTTCCCAGTTCTGTGTGGTGTATTGCAAAATGCGCTTGATGTCGTCCGATTTTTTTTCAATACGTTCCGCCCAAAGTGCATTGAACCATGAGTGCAATTGAAACGAGTTAATGTGTTGTAAATCAGCGTAACAAGCTATTGAGTGTTCGGAGCTTATGAGCGATTCGTATTTTTTCAGAATTTCTTTGTTTGGTTTAAAAATTGCCGTCGGAACGGGTTCGCCCGTTGTTCTGAAAATTGTCATATCGTTCTGTAACACAAGCTGTAAGATTACGGAATCGTAAGCCTCGTTTTTGTGATGTCCGTGCTTTATCCAATCCGACGATTTGAGGTGAAATTCGATGTTGCCTGCCCATTGGGTGTTTCCGATTTTGATTCCGGCATTGAAAAAATCCGGTCCCGCATCGGTGTTATGCTGCCCTGTGCGCAGAATTTCGAGCGGTTCGTCGGACAAAAATTCAATATCTTCGGGCGAAAAAAGTCGGTTTCGCCACAAAAAATGTAACAAATTTTCAGAAATTTTTTCCATCGTAAACAAAGTGTAAAATGTTCAGTTTGAATCGAAATAT
>DYSM01000312.1 GCA_020718265.1 Draconibacterium orientale
TCACCGTTCGCAATCTCGGAACGACAACGATTACTTCTTTCGATTTATCATTAACTCAAAACGGCGGAACTCCGATTCTCGAAAATGTTACCGGACAATCCGTTGCCTCCTTAGCCTCGGTTACAATTCCCATCGCAACTCCTTTTGTTTTAATCGAAGGAGCAAACGTTTTTGAAGCAACAATAAGCAATGTAAACGAACTTGGTGCCGACGGCGATAATACCGATGACGTAGTTTCTAAAACAATAAATGCAATTACACCGGCTGTCGGCAAAAAAGTTGTTGCCGAAGAAGCAACAGGAACATGGTGCGGCTGGTGCCCCAGAGGTGCCGTGTATATGGATGCAATGGCTGCTAAATATGAAGATTATTTTATCGGAATTGCCGTTCATAATAACGACCCCATGGAGGTTACAGAATATGATGAGGCAATAGGAAATTTGATTGGTGGTTACCCAAGTGCATTGGTTGATCGTCTGCCGGATATCAATCCCAGTGCAATAGAAACCGATCTATTAACACGTATCGTTGAATCGCCCAAAGCAGTTGTCATCAATGGGGCAAATTACGATTCCGGAACTCGTATTTTACAAGTTTCTGTTACAAGCACCATTCAATCGGACATCACCGGAAATTATACGATTGCCTGTGTTATTACCGAAGACGATGTAACCGGAACAACATCAGCTTATAACCAAGCAAATTATTATTCAGGTGGAGATTATGGAGAAATGGGTGGATTTGAATTATTGGCAAACCCTGTTCCTGCTGCTCAAATGCACTACAATTTTGTAGCTCGCTTTATCAGCCCAAGTTTTGCAGGTGTAGATAACGCAACAGGTACAAGTGCTTCGACAGGCGATATTTTTACATATAATTTTTCTTTTACTCTGCCCGCAGGATACGATGAAACTCAAATTCATATTATCGGATTATTTATCGACCCAACAGGGAAAATTGACAATGCAGGTTCTGCGACTATTTCGGAAGCTCTTGAAAATGGATATATCGAAGGAATCGGTGTTGGTGTGAATGAAATTGTTTCGGCTCCCGATGCTCAGATTTCTTTATTTCCAAATCCCTCAGACGATTTTTCTACAATTTCCTTAAATCTTACAAAATCATCTTCGGTTCTAGTTAAAATTGTTTCTATTGACGGGGCAATTGTTGCAAAAAAAGATTACGGAGATTTGAATGGTTCGATGACTTTACCCGTTGATTTGTCGAAATTAAACTCAGGTATGTATTTTATAAATGTTACAATTGATGGCAATGCAACAGCTCTGAAATTGATTAAAAAATAAAATCCTTCTTAAAATATTAAGTCAAAAGTCGGTAAATAAAATTGCCGACTTTTTCATTTTAATATAATGAGTTCAGTTTAAAAAGTCGCATAGCGGATATTTATGCAAAAAAGTTTGTTATCAAAATACTGTAAAACAGTTAATTAGATAACCGCTTTGCGACTCTGATTCCAAAATTTGAGCTTTTTATACCGGACTCATATAATCAAATGCGATTTATATTATCTTTGTTTTATCATTTAAATTATAAAATAAACAAACTTTTATGAAAAAAATCTGTCTTTTTTTTTCGTTATTAATCTTTGCTTACCTCGGGTTTGCACAAACCTTAACTGAAAGTTTCGATGGAACAACTTTCCCGCCAACCGACTGGCAAAACATTCAAATTGCAGGAACCGGAAAATGGAACAGAGCAACAACCGGAATCGATCCCGATTGTTTACCCCACAGCGGTGCCGGTATGGCACGGTATAACAGTTATAATTTTGCAGTTGGTGTCAATGCCATTTTAGTTTCACCTCCCTTAACTTTTACAGGTTCCGTTGCCCATACTTTGGATTTTTGGAAATATGCCGATGCCGGTTGGAATATCTACGCCGACAGTATTGGTATCTATTACAATTCAACAGCATCATTAACCGGTGCAACATTCCTCGAAACCCTTCCGCGTTACAATCCTGTCAGCGGGTGGTACGAACACTGCTACCTCCTTCCTGCTTCTCTCACAGGCACACAATACATTATTTTTAGAGGTTACAGTAAATATGGGAATAATATGTTTATCGATGATATCAATTTGATTGAAACTCCCGAACACGATGCTTCGGTTCACTCTATTGATAATGAAATTTATTTAGAAAGTACAACTCCAACAATACCTACTGCAACAATTCAAAATTTTTCATACGCCACCGAAACAAATATTGGTGTAACGTGTAAAATTTACAATTATGCCAATGAAGAAATCTATACAAATACTCAGAATATAAGCGAATTAACTGCTTTTCAAACATCCGATGTTAACTTCTACTCATATACTTTGCCCAATGCGGAAGCAATTTATACTTTTAAAATTTATACATCAATTACAAACGACCAAAATACCGCCAACGATACTATTGTAAAAACTGTCTATACATATACACACAACAAGCAAAGTGTTTTACTCGAAATCGGAACAGGAACATGGTGTACATATTGCCCCGGTGCAGCTATGGGAGCCGATGATTTGGTTACAAACGGACAAAATGTGGCAGTAGTCGAAAATCACAATGGAGATAATTACGACTATGACGCTTCAAATGCACGCAATTCTTTTTATAGCATTTCAAGTTACCCGACAGCAATATTCGACGGGAAATCGAAACTTGTAGGAGGCAGTCATTCTACAAGTCTGTATTCCTCCTATTTGCCAATGTATGAAAACCGATATGCGATGAAAACGGCTTTTGGGTTATCGGTAGATGGCACTTATTCGTTAAACACATACAATATCTCGGTTACAGCCGACAGATTCGGAGATACTCCTTTCGCCAACAGTAATTTGGTTGTTTATATGGCATTGACTCAATCAAACATTACTGTTAATTGGCAAGGTCAAACACACTTAGAATTTGTAAGTCGCCTTATGGCTCCCAATGCAAACGGAACTGCGGTCGATTTATTAAACAACAATCAAGTTGTCGTCCCTCTTTCGTTCGATTTTAATTCGGCTTGGGGCGGAAGTATTGCCAATCACGACTATGAAATCATCGTTTGGATACAGGATTTAAATACCAAAGAGGTTGTTAATGCAATGAAAATGGATTTGACAGAAATCCTATCATCAGATGTTCAAACGAATGTCTCGAAAAGCAGTGTAAATGTCTATCCCAATCCCTTCGGCAATCAATTAAATCTTTCGTTCAACTTAAATTCAAAACAAGATGTTCGTATCGAAATGGTCGATATTGTCGGAAAAACTGTGTATATCTCAAATAGAACCTTAAACTTCGGGACACAAACGATATCCATAGACGGCTTGGACTTAGAAAATGGCGTTTATTTCTTAAATATTACTGCGGGAAATGAAGTGATAAGTCAAAAAGTAACGGTTTCAAAATAATAAAATCAGTTAAAAGATGTTCTTTAATAAATGTCTTTATAAAACCAACTAAATGTTTTTTAGAGATATTTATTTTTGTTCATATCAGATACAAACACTTTCAATACATAATTATTTCAAGTATCATAAAACTTCAATCTTTTTTGTTAT
>DYSM01000313.1 GCA_020718265.1 Draconibacterium orientale
CAGCCGGACGCGGTCTGGAATTGGTTTTGCCTGCCCTTGCAACGTTCAAAAACAAGGTAGAACTGCATTTAATCGGAAATTTGTATCAAGCTTTTTATGACGACTATTTATCTGATTACAAAGACCTTATTGTGCTACATGAACCACTTCCGCAAAAAGACCTAAACCTCAAACTTTCGGAATTTGATGTCGGCTTGGCGATTGAACCCGGAAAAGATTTGAATAACAATATTGCAGTATCAAACAAAATCTGGGCATATTTGCAATCGGGTTTATACATTTTGGCGACAAACACCCCTGCGCAAGTGCAATTTTTGGAGGAACATACAGATAGCGGCTTGATTACGAAGCAAAATTCGGATGGGTTTTCCAAAATAATTTCAGAAATTATTAAAAATATCACGGAAATTCGTCACAAAAAACAAGACAGATTCGAAAATGCCAAAAAAATTTCGTGGGAAACCGAAAGTGATAAATTAATTGATATTTGGAACAAAACGTTATGAAATTTGCTGTTACTGAAATATGAAAACGATATTTTTAATTGCGCCCCATTTTCCTCCTTCAGCTCTACCGCCTTCACAGCGTGCACGGCTGTTAGTAAAACATCTTAACGATTTGGGTTTCTATCCGTATGTCTTCACGTCGGATCCCAAATATCGAGAAGAGAAAGAAGACTCGTGGATGACAGAACTTGCCGGAAACAAATATGACTTAATCGTAGTAAAAACTCTCGACCCGAAAAAAACAAGGAAATTCGGTATCGGAGATTTGGGCTTGCGGATGCTTAAAAGTTTGCGAAACGAATTAATCCGAAAAGCAAAAGAAATCAAGCCGGATTTTATGCTTTACTTAGTTCCGCCATGGTATTTAATGCTTATTGCTAAACATGTAAAAATCAAAACAAAAATACCTTATGGAATTGATTTTATCGATCCATGGCTTACGGTGTTGCGCCCGGGCGCAAGTTTTAAACAACGAATAAGTCATCAAATAGCATCTCATTTTGAGAAAAAAGCCACCCAAAATGCAGACATCATTTATTCTGTTTCCGAAGGAATTAACGAAAATTTGAGAACCTTTCACAAATTGCCGGAAAATAAGCCGATGTTTGCAATTCCGTACGGTGTCGAACCATCGGACTACGATTTAGAATTAGAGGGTATCAAAAAAACAAAACTGATAATTCGGTATATTGGAGCAGTTTGGGCGGATGCTTATCCGGTAATGGAATGTTTGTTGGAAGCAATTTCCGAGACGGAAAAACAATTACCGCTTCGTGTCGAGTTTTTTGGCACATCTTATGCAGGTGAAGGACTTGCAAAAGCACAAACTAATGCATGGATTACAAAATTCGGAATGACTGCTTATATGACAGAAGACCCACTCCGAGTAACATATCGAAAGGCTGTGGAATTGACACTTTCTGCCGACATTATTCTACTGTTTGGCGGAATGCAACCCTACTACGCCGCGTCAAAACTTATGGGGCTTGTTGCATCCGGTAAACCTTTTTTTGCATTTCTGCACGAAGAATCATTTCCTGCAAAATTTCTTAAAGATTTAAACTATAAATACATCGTAACCTATTCACAAAAAGAATTACCAAAAACTAAACAGAAAGAACTTACACAAAAGATATCAGAATTAATAAAAGAAAAAGATAATTTCGTTAAATTTGATATGACGAAACCGCAAATCCAAAAACATACAGCGTTCGGGATGACTAAACAATTTATAGAACCCATAGAAATTTTATTACAAAAATAATGACAGATCTTAAAAGCAAAATTCAAAATCAAAAAGTATTAGTTACCGGCGGCGCAGGCTTTGTCGGACACAATTTGGTAAAAACATTAGTAAACCAATATCAATGCAAGGTTATTGTTGTCGATGACCTTTCCAACAGCTCATTAGACTTACTGTCCGATGTAAAAGACAGCATCGAATTTCATAAGGTTGATGTATGCGACAGCGCAAATTTGTTTCCGTTGTTCAAAGATGTAAACTATATATTCCATTTGGCGTGTAAACAAATTTCATCATCAGGAATGGAGCCAAATGTACATTTACGTGTAAACGCCGAAAGTACTCTAAATATCTTGGAATACTTGCGGTATCATGAACTTCCGGAATTCAAACGTTTTATATATACAGGATCAACATCAATTTACGGAAGTTCTGTCAAATTACCCGTAAATGAAAACGATGCACCCGATGTTCTAAGTAACTACGCTGCAACAAAACTTTTGGGTGAAAACTATACATCCATGTATTGTCGCAATTACGATATACCGGTTTCAATTGTCCGATATTCAAATGTTTACGGTTACGGACAAACACCAAGAAACCCTTATACGGGCGTGCTCGGAAAATTCGTACACAACGCATTGATTGGCGAAACTCTGAAAATTTTTGGCGACGGAGAACAAACCCGCGACTACACATTTATTTCCGATGCTGTGGATGCAACCATACTTGCTGCGGTACACCCGCGCGCTTATGGCGACGTCTATAATGTAGGCACAAGCGTTGAAACATCAGTAAACAGGTTGGTCGAACTCGTCTCCGGCATTGTACCAAACGTGAAATACGAATCGGTGCCCGAACGAGACATTGACAACATACGACGCCGCTCGATTGATATATCAAAGATACACAAAAATCTCGGGTGGGCACCTCGTTTCGATATCAAACGAGGCATTGAAGAAACAATCAAATGGTATCGTACAACATTGACGATATAAAGGCTATTTAATAATACTCCCGAAAAAATACAGCAATTATTACACATGAAAAAATTAAAACTTCAATAAATATTAAAAAGTTTTCAGGACATTTGCATAATGGAACTCCAATTAGACATACATAAACGATACAGTTTTGCCGACTACCTCACGTGGTTCGACGGCAAACGCCGCGAACTCTGGGACGGTTTTATAAAGAAAATGACACCGGCACCTCTATCCGAACATCAGCTTATTTCATTTAATCTTAGTGGCGAGCTATATTTGTTTAAACGAAAAAATAAATGCGACTGCCGATTTTTTGAAGCTCCGTTCGACGTCCGCTTCCCAAAAATAGATGAAACTTCCGACGATAAAATTTTTACTGTCGTTCAGCCCGACATTGTTATAGTGTGCGACAAATCCAAATTAGACAAACGCGGCTGCATGGGCGCACCTGACTTTATTGCCGAAATCATTTCGCCCGCCACCGCCGAGCGCGACATGGTGGACAAATACAAACTCTACGAAGCCGAAGGCGTAAGAGAATATTGGATAGTTTTTCCGACCGAGCAATTCATTAATGCCTATTTTTTGGTAAACGGAAAATACCAACTCACAGGCGTTTACACCCGCGAACACAACATCCTCGTAAAAATTTTCGACACGGATTTTGAAATCGATTTAAAAAATGTGTTTGAAGAAGAAGATTAACACATGAGTCCGGTCTAAAAAGCCTGTTTTATTTTAGCTAAACAATCTATATGCTTGATTTTCAGTGCTTTTGAAAATATTTTACAATTTAAGTAAATTGCTTATTATCAG
>DYSM01000314.1 GCA_020718265.1 Draconibacterium orientale
TTGTAACTATTCAGCCGCTCTTGATTTTTAAAACAATTGATTATCAGCACTGTATAAAAATCAATAAAACTTTGACATATTTTAACTAAATTTCAATACATTGTTAATCAATTTGTTATAAATAAATTATAAAATTTTATACTTATGATATTATAAAATAATATTTATATGTTATTATCAATCAGTTGTTTATAGCGGCTGAATAGTTACCTTTATTATAAGTCATTTTTTTTTTAAGTTTCAAACACAAAGATAATTAAAAATGGCTTATTTTTTATTTTTGCTCACTATTTTTTTACGTTATCAATTTTTTGTCCATTTTTGAGACCGTAAATATAAAAATATTTTCTCTCAAAAGTGGCCTTGTTTTATACCAAAGTTACCCACTAATTTCTAATATCTAATTAAAAAAAATATGCGAAAAAAAATTGTAGCAGGAAACTGGAAAATGAATACCACGCTTGAAGCAGGTATCAAATTAGCCAAAGAATTGGATGCGAGCGTGGCGAACGCCAACGTGAAACCCGAAATCGGAATCATCATTGCGCCGCCGTTTACACATCTGGCAAGTATCAAACAAGTTGTGAGTGAGCACATTTGCCTCGCCGCGCAAAACTGTGCCGACCACAAAAGCGGTGCTTACACTGGCGAAGTGTCAGCCGAAATGCTCAAAGCCGTCGGCGTAAACGCAGTCATCATCGGACATTCCGAACGCCGCAGCTATTACGGTGATACCGACCAAGTGATTGCCTCAAAAATCCGTCTCGTATTGGACAACGACATGAAAGCTATTTTCTGCTGCGGCGAAACCCTCGATGAGCGCAATGCCGGAAATCATTTTGCCGTTGTAAAAACGCAAATGGAAAACGGAATTTTCGGTTTCACGGCTGACGAACTGGAAAAAATCGTCATCGCGTACGAACCTGTATGGGCGATAGGCACAGGCGTTACCGCAAGCGCAGAGCAAGCGCAGGAAATGCACGGCTACATCCGCAAATTGATGACCGAAAAATACGGAAAAGACGTGTCGGAAGCATGCCCGATTTTGTACGGCGGCAGCGTAAACGCCAAAAATGCAGCCGAACTTTTCGCGCAACCCGATGTGGACGGCGGACTTGTGGGCGGCGCATCGCTCGACCCGGCAGGATTTACCGAAATTATTAAAGCGAGATAGATATTGCAGTAGCAAGTAAAAAGTAGCAAGAACGAAATTAATTCAAGACTTGCTACTAAATACTTGCTACTCGTTTTACGCTTTCGCAAGCACTTCAACCAATAAATCCCAGAATTTTTGAACGCTTTCGATGTTCAAACGTTCGTCGGGTGAGTGCGCGCCTTTTACGGTTGGTCCGATGGAAATCATGTCCATTTCAGGATATTTTTCCAAAAATAAACCACACTCTAATCCGGCATGAATTGCTTTGATTTTAGCTTCGTTGCCAAATAATTTCTGATACGCCGCAGAAGTTACGCGCAAAATGTCCGAATCCGGATTCGGTTGCCAGCCCGGATAACCTTTTCCATATTTTATGTCGGCACCCGTGAGTTCAAAAACCGATGCAACGGTCTGAGCTATATTGCGTTTGGCTGAGTCCACCGAGCTGCGTTGTGAGGTTGTTACGACAATTTTGTTTTTACCTTCAAACTTCACCGAAGCCAAATTTGTGGACGTTTCCACCAAACCCGGAATGGCTGCGCTCATGGCAAACACGCCGTGCCAGCACGCCTGCAACGCATTGATAAGCGCAAATTGCGTAAATCTGTCCACAACATAATCGGGTTTTTCAGTTTTTTCAATACTGACAGTCAAGCCGTTATCGACTAACGCAAGTTCATTTTTGATGTATTCCGACTGTTGTTCGACAAAACGAAGCAAACTTTTTCGATATTTTTTATCGACCACAACCACACCGAACGCCTCGCGCGGTATGGCATTGCGCAAATTTCCGCCGTTGAAATCGGCAAGTCGCACATCGAAAATATTTTGTGCGTGAAGAATCAAACGCGTGAGAATTTTGTTGGCATTACCTAAACCTTTATGAATTTCGTCGCCGGAATGTCCGCCTTTTAAGCCTGTTACCGAAATTTTATAGGCTGAAACATTGCCTTTTACGGATTTTCGTTTATACGGAATTTCAAACACCGTGTCCATTCCGCCGGCGCAACCAATGTAAAGTTCGCCTTCGTCTTCGGAATCCAAATTGATGAGCGTTTTAGCGGTTAATGCCTTGTCGGACAAGCCAAATGCGCCGGTCATTCCGGTTTCTTCGTCAGCGGTAATCAAAGCTTCAATCGGACCGTGTGCCAAATTGTCAGCCGCCAAAACCGCCAAAGTTGCCGCCACGCCGATGCCGTCGTCTGCGCCCAACGTTGTGCCTTTTGCCTTCACCCAACCGTCTTCAATATACGTTTGAATGGGGTCATTATCGAAATCGTGTGCAGTTTCGGCATTTTTTTCGCACACCATATCGCTGTGGCTCTGTAAGATAACGGGTTTTGCATTTTCCATGCCGGGCGATGCGGGTTTGCGAATAATCACGTTCCCGAAACTGTCAAACTCGGCATCGAGCGCATGACTTTTTGCAAAGTTGAGCAAATACTCAATCATTTTGCCTTCTTTTTTCGAAGGTCGCGGAATTTGGTTTATTTCGTTAAAATACGTCCAAACTGCTGTCGGAGTTAAATCTTTGTATATCATTGTATTACTATTTAAAATATTTTCAGAAAATTATTAAAAACGTAGAAAAATCATTCGTAAAGCTGAATTTTCGGCATAAAATTGAAATCTTTCTTATTATAGGTAAAAAGCGGAATTTTGCAAACAATTGCTGTCGCACAGATAATTGCATCCGGTATTTGCAAATTATTGCTCAGATGAAAATTTTGTAACAATTCAACAGCTTTTTCAGATATTTGCTCTGTAAAATGAATCAAATCATAATATTTAAGATATTTTTTCATTTTACTTAATTCGGATTTATTACCTGTTCCTCGAAATAACTCCATAGCCGTAACACTCGATATTACAATATTTTCAAAACCAATTTGCAACATTCTTTCAATCGTATCTTGTCGTTGATTGAACGCACTGATGAATATATTTGTATCGCACAATATCATATTACAAACTCATATTTCGATTCCAATTGTTGTTTCTAAGCTCTTCCAAACTTCGTGGTTTTCGCTCCCAAATGCCAAATAATGCCGTAGGACTGAGTTTTTTATTTCCTTTTGATATTTGAAATTTATTTTTTGTATCGAGCACATTATGAAGCACTTGTGCCTCATTTGTGAGGAAAAATAGTTTGTATAAAGATTTTAAATCATTGGTGTCATTTTTTTCAATTTGTTTTAAAGCATCCGTTTTTACAGAATGCAACAAGTTTTCAATAATCGAAAGTCGTTGTGATATAGGCAAATCGGATATATTTTTAAGTATTTCAACAGTATTTATCATAAAGCAAAATTTCAATTAAGACTAAATTACACCTAATTAGTGCTTGTAAGAAAACTCATAACTTGTTGAAATTCTTTACGATATAGC
>DYSM01000315.1 GCA_020718265.1 Draconibacterium orientale
AAATGGCTATAATTTACATAAAATCAAAGATTTACACGTTTTCTTACAAACACTAGATATTAGACTCAAATAGCTCAATATTAATCAATTACATCTAAAACCCGTGTATCAATAAATTTACAACCTAATTCCCAATAAATCAATATTTTACAAAAATATTTAACGAACTATTGATATAAGTTGTTTTTTCTATTTTCAATTGAACTTCGACTGAATTAGATCAGAAATTCTAAAAAAACATTCAGAACAAAAATTCGCTGTATCGTATAGAATTTCAACAAGTTATGAGTTTTCCTATAACGACATTTACACAATTTCAGTCATTGAGTTTTTTTGCATTGTTTCGCCCGGTCGGTTTATGGGATATGCAGGTAACATCGAACACCAACACGGAGTTTGGCGGAATTACGCCCACGCGCATTTCGCCGTATGCAAGTGCCGAAGGACTGATAATTTTTAGCGATTGATTTTCGCGGATATAACTCAAGCCTTCTTCTAAGGCGGGAATCATAGGTTCGGAGCCGTAAATCAGCGTGTCGGGCGCAAGAGTGGTTTTATCTACAAAAATTACCGACGTTTTGGCTGCCAAATAAGCTTTTATGCTCATTATTAGTGTGTCGCCGACTGCCGGAGCAAGTGTGCCGATGCTTGTCAAAGAATCGGTTACGTCTATAACATACAATCCGTCGGGCAACGGGTCGGCATCAATTTTAACAGAACCAAGATAACTTTGTATTGTATTAAGCTCCTTTTGCTCGGCTTCGGATGTGCAGGCAGTCAGATAAATAAAAAAAGAAAGAAGCAAACTCACAACGGATATTTTAAATTTCGGCATGAAAAAATTTTTAGAACAGTTCAACTTCAATGCGTTGGATAAATGCTGTCAGTCGATAGCGTAAACCGATTCCGGCTTCGGAAAGGGTCATCAACACGGACACTTGCTCTATGTTTTTGTCCACAATAAATACTTCGATGCGCGTATTGACAAGCGGTGTGTCTAAGGTGCTGCTGAAATACGTGCCGATGTATTCGCCGTCGAGTTCGGCGTGGCTTTTGGGCATGAGGAATCCTATATCTTTGCCGATAATTTCGTCTTTGGTGTAGCCCCAAAGCTCTTCGGCGGCTTTGTTGAAAAATTCAATCACGTTGTCCTGATTGATGGTGATGATGGCATCCAACATGCCTTCGAGGGTTTTTTCGTGCAATAATTTTACGGTTTCTATCTCGCGGAATTGTTGTTTCATTTCCTCGCGCGATTGCTTGAGTTTTTTGGTCAATTGGCGTTGGGCTTCTTGCAATTCTTCTTCTTGTTGGCGGAGTTTGACCGTTTGTTGTCGGTTCTGTTCTTCCATCAAGTGCTGCTCAGTGATGTCGTTTCCTATAAAAATCACTTTTGCAATTTCGTCGTACATGTCTCGCACAACGGAGAATGTGCCGTATAGCCAGCGCACATCGCCTTTGACATCTAAGATTCGGATTCGTCCTTCATACGGAATTCCGCGAATGATGTTGTTCCAAAGTTCTTGATATTGAACACGATCTTCTTTGGGAATGAAATCAAATATCTTTTTAGAATTTAAGCCGTCTGTTTGATAATTGAGTATGGCAAGAATTTTTTGGTTGAATTCAATCACGCGTCCGTCGCGGAAAAATTCGGCTTTGAGCGACGAATGATCGAGTGCGTTTATTTGTCCTTCGTAATCCAAACTTTGCTTTTTGGCGTTGGTTGTGTCTATACCTAAGAACAGAATTTTTTCCGGATTGCCTTCGTGGTCGCGCACGCTCACGTAGGTTGCAATTGTCCAAACATCTTTACCTTCTCTGGTCAAATGTTTCATATCGCCCTCGAAATGTTTGCCGCCGGACACCAAACGACTCCAAATGGAATCGAACCAACCACGGTCTTTTTCGCTGATAAAATCGGTAATATGTTTGCCTTCTACCTCGCGGTTTGAGCTGTATGAAAGAATATCGAGAAATTTTGTGTTGGCGTATTTTAGTGTTCCGTCCACGCTGTATTCGGCGCGTATCATGGTGTGATTCACGGAGTTCGTAAAACTTACGAACTCTTCGCTTTGTTTAGAAGCTTCGAGTTGCAGGTCGCGCATTTCCTCCACGGTTCTGCGCATCATTTCTTCTTTTTCGACCAATTCTTTTGCAGCGTCTTGCGATTCCACAAGGAGTCGGGTGGTGCGCATACTGTTCAAAAGCGAGGTGATGGTTGTGGCAATGGATTCCGCAACGCTCTCGACAAATGCAATTTCGAAGGGTTCGTAAACTTTAAATGAAGCCAATTCCAAAACACCGTGTACAGTTTGGTCGTCTGTTTTAAACGGCACAATGAGTATGCTGCGCGGATTTGCTTTGCCAAGTCCGGATGTGATTTGCACATAAGAATCGGGCACATCGCGCATGAAAATGGTTTTTTTTTCAATAATGCACGCACCTACTAAGCCTTCACCCCACTTGAGCTGATTGTCGGTAAATTTTTTACGACCGTAAGCGTAAGTCGCAATTTGCTCGATGAATTTTTCGTTTTGGTCATCGGTTTTTATGAGGAAGAACGCGGCTTGCTTGGCATCTATGTAGCGCACAATCTCCTTTACAACTTCGCCGGACATGGTTTGCATGTCTTGGTTGTGCTCTCGTAAAATTGCACCGAATTTTGCCAAACCTTCGGAAGTCCAGTGGCGTTGTTCGTCTTCTTTTTTACGTTGTTCTTCTTCTTTTTTGGTTTTGATAAGCTCGTCGCGCAGGTTGATGAGTGCGTTGATGACCTCATCGTTGCGGTCGTATTGTTCGACATAAAATTCGGTTTCGCCTCGCCTAAGTCGTTCGGCAATGTCGAAAATATCTTCGTAATTTTTATCTTCCGATTGTTGTGTTGTCAGTTTTTTAATTGTTTTGCGCTGCAAGATTCCGACTAAATAGCCCGTTAAACTGAATCCGAGAAGCGGAAAAAGTTCGAGTGCAACAGAAATTTCATCTTTGTTCAGTTTGGCAAGCGAAACATAAGAAAAGTCCAGATTTTGGGCACTCAGAGCTACAAGTATGTAAACAAGCGATGCCGCGATGCCGGCAAAAATGCCGTAAAGCGTGTATTGTATAACGATATTTTTCTTATTTTCGCTTGCCATTACTTTGTTTGCAGTGTTTTGAAATATCGGGCTAAGTTATAAAAAAAAATAATTTCCAAGTGTACCCGACATTTTTTTATCTGTTTTTTTTATTTAAAACTTTGTTTGGAATTAAGTAGTGCTTGTAAGAAAACTCTTAACTCGTTGAACTACTTTAAAATATACCAAAATTTCTTCTTGAATGTTTTTGGAAATTCGATAAAAATTCCGAAGAAATTCAATTGAAGCGGAATAAAAAACTACGAATGACTATTTTTTGACTACTATATGACAAAACATTCGATTGAAAAACAAACGATAATCTACATAATATCAAATATTTATACATTTTCTTACAAACACTAAGTATGAGTTCAGTATAAAAAGTCATAAAGTTGAAAGTTTGTAA
>DYSM01000316.1 GCA_020718265.1 Draconibacterium orientale
TCAAGCATATAGATTGTTTCGCTAAAATAAAACAGGCTTTTTAGACCGGACTCAATATTGCCAAAGTTTTATGCTTTGGCAATATTGTTTGTATAAAAACTCATAACACATTGAATTACTTTATGATATAGTCGTTGTATGAGAACTCTTAACTTGTTGAACTACTTTAAAATATACCAAAATTTCTGCTTGAATGTTTTTGGAAATTCGATAGAAATTCCGTAGAAATTCAATTGAAACTATTAAAAAACAAAGAATGACTACTTTTTGACCATTGAATGACTACTAAATGACAAAACATTCGATTGAAAATAAAGCTATAATTTACACATATTCAATTATTTATACGTTTTCTTACAAACACGATATAGCAATATTTGGACTTGAATATTTTAGATATTCAAATGAAACTAAAAAAAACGATAAATGACTACTTTTTGACAATTGTCTGACAAAATAGTTGATTGAATAAAAAGCTATAATTTACATTAAGTCAAATATTTATACGTTTTCTTACAAACAATTCTTCTTAAACTAAACTCGCACGAAAGAAATTCCACAACACATCGTCGGGCGGCGGCGCGGTGATATGTAACGTTTCTTGTTTTACCGGATGTGTAAATTCTGCTTTGTACGCGTGCAGATGAATGCCTCCGTCCGGATTCGAGCGCGGAAAACCATATTTCATATCACCCTTAATATGACAACCGATGGCGGCGAGTTGCGCGCGAATTTGGTGGTGCCTGCCTGTGTGCAAATCTATTTCCAACAAATGAAATCTGTCCGAACTTGCAAGAACAGAGTATGTTAGGCGCGCTTCTTTAGCGTTTGGCACTTGCTTGTCGTGGGCGTAGGATTTATTCTGTTTTTCGTTCCGAACAATAAAATGCTTCAGCGTATCTGTTTGCTTTTCAGGCAATTTATCCACAACTGCCAGATATTTCTTCCTGATATTACCTTCTCGAAACAATTCGTTCATCCGCGCCAGAGCTTTGCTTGTGCGTGCAAATATCACAATGCCGCTCGTGGGTCGGTCGAGCCGATGCGTTACGCCGAGAAACACATCGCCGGGTTTGTTGTATTTTTCTTTTAACCAAGCTTTTACATGGTCAGACATCGGCGCATCGCCCGTGGCATCGCCCTGCACAATGTCGCCGCAGGCTTTGTTTATGACAATTAAATGATTGTCTTCGTGTAATATCTTTATCATTTTTTTTAATGAAATGTGAAAATTCGTATCTTTGTGCAAACTAAATAGTGTGTATTGAGTATTTTCTAATTTCTAAAAACTGTATTTATATCAAACCGAATAAAGAGGATTACATGCTTGAAGAATAAAATATAGATTATCAATATTTTATATTCTGTTGTCTGTTATCTTTAATCTAATTTAAACGTTCAACGATGAAATATTTGTACAAAATCAGTCTTACTCTTACTGTGCTCTTTGCATTTTCTGCAAAAGTAATCTTTTCTCAAGAGATAAAAAAACTCCCTGAAACCATAAATTTTCCGGGTTTGCGTGCCACGTCGCCTTACATTAATTATGCCGGCAACAAACTTGTGTTTGTGCGCATGGACGAAGAACGCCCGCGCATTTACGAAACCGAAAAAGATGCCGACGGCAATTGGATTATGCAGGTGCCGCTCAAAATTATAAATCGAATGGATTCAACCATGAAATGTATCTTTCAGGCACCGGCATACAACCACGATGCGACCGAGCTGTATTTCAGTGTGTTTTACGAAAGCAAAGATTCATCGGCAAATATTTATCACACCTTTAAAAAGAACGGCGAATGGCAAAAACCGACCAAGTTGCCGACCGTTATCAACAGCACAGGACACGAAACAGACCCAAGCATTTCGCCCGACGGCAAAACGCTTTATTTTGCGCGACAAATTGTAAACGATGAGCTGAAAAAGTTCGATTGTTACGCCATATATCGCTCGCAAAATATTGAAGGAGTGTGGCAAACGCCTCAAACGCTGCCCGAACCCGTAAACGACGGCTGCGACCGCGCGCCGCGCATTATGCCCGACGGTAAAACCATTTTCATGCGCTCCGTGCGCAACGACGGCGCAACCGGAACAGACATTTATTACGCCAAAGAAGTAGAGAAAAACGTCTGGCTCAGCCCGATTCTTGTGTCGGAATTCAGCACACCCGCCGACGATATGTATCCGAGCGTGGACGTGAACGGAAACATTTATTTTCAACGAGCCGAGGGCACGCGTGAAAAAGACCCGCATTACATTTGGCAAGGCAAACTGCCGCAACAATTTCAGTTAGATAAAATTCTGTTTATAAAAGGTAAAATCAGCGATTTAAACACAAATATTCCGCTCAAAGCCACCATAAAACTCATCGACCCGGGCAGTTCCGTGGTGCTTGCCGAGTACAAAAACGATGACATAACAGGCGAATACAGCTTCGCGCTTCCGCAAGGCAGAAAATACCGATTAGATTTTCATGCCCAAGGCTATTCGCACACGTTTAGGAATACGGACACCCGAAATTTGAAAGAAAATACAACCGAAACGTTTGATATTCAATTGTATTCAAAAGTAAATTTAATTCTGAATATTTACGATGCCGAAATTTACGAACCGCTAAATGCCGATTTGAAAGTTACAAACATCAAAACCGGCGGCATAGAAAGCGTAAAACCCGAAAAACTTTCCTACGGGCGTTTCCGTTTCACCCTGCCGCTCGGCACAGGTTACCGCTTTGAAGCAAGCCAAAAGCACTACGAAACCGCAGGATTTGAACTCGACCTGAGCGACGTAGTGGTTTTCGACGAATTTGAACGCGATATAGAGTTAGCAGTCAGTAAAATAGATGTGGAAATTAATTTAACAGACGAAGCCACAGGCGCAGGTGTGGAAACCGATATTGTGATTACGAACCTGAGCACGAACGAACGGATTGTTACCAACGGAAAAACCGATGCCGACGGTAAACTCAAGATAAAATTGCGCGACGGCGAGAACTACGAAATAAGCGTAACGCCAAAAGGTTACGGCTTTTACAACACCACGCTCGACCTCACAGACGAACGCCGCAACAACCGTGTGGATGCCAAACTGACACCGCTCACAACTGCCACAACCATAAAATTGAACAACATCAATTTTGAATCCAACTCTGCCGACATCAACGAAGGCTCGTTTACTGAATTGGAAAACGTTTTGAAACTTTTGAAAATAAACACCCAACTTAAAATTGAAATCTCGGCGCACACAGACGATGTCGGCTCGGACACCTACAATTTAAAACTGTCGGAAAAACGAGCAGGTTCGGTAGTAGAATATCTTATGACAAACGGAATTTCTGTAAATAATTTAATTGCCAAAGGCTACGGCGAATCTGCGCCCGCATTCAAACCCGCCAACACCGACCAAAACCGCGCCCTCAATCGCCGCGTGGAACTGAAAGTGGTGGAAGTTACGAACGAATAAATGTGATGATGTGTTGATGTGATGATGTGATGATGCCTGCGTTAGTTTGCTGCGC
>DYSM01000317.1 GCA_020718265.1 Draconibacterium orientale
GGCTTTAAACCCAAAGAAAATACATCGGATATTTTTGTTAAGAAATATACCGATGACTACGCCATTGAAGTAAATACCGAGAAACAAACTTTTTTCTTCGGCGGGAAAATCAAAATACAAGAGAAAGATACCCAAAACATCACAAAACCTGAAGACTGGGTTGTATTGGAATGTCTTAATCGTTTGTTGGATAAAGGATATAAACCCGAAAATATATCGCTCGAAAAAGTTTATCCCGCAGGACATGGAACTTCGGGACGATTGGATATTTGTGTAACTCGTGAAGACGGTTCGGAATATCTGCTCATAGAATGTAAAACATACGGCAAAGAATTTGAAAAAGAATTTGACCGTATGAAAAACAAAGACGGCGGGCAACTTTTCACCTATTTCAAATTCAGCAACAAAGCCGATGTTATTATGCTTTACGCTTCGGAACTAAAAGGCAATGAAATTGTTTACCGAAACGAAATTGTTAAAATTGAAAACGAATATCGCACGGGCGACGTAAAAGACTTTTACGAGAAATGGAGCAAACTTACAAAGGACAATGGTGTGTTTGATTCGTGGGTTATGCCTTACGACTACAAAAGTCGTGCTTTAAGAATTGACGATTTGGAAGAAATACAAAAGGAAGACAGCGGTTTCATATTTAACCGCTTCCTCGAAATACTCCGACACAATGTTGTTTCGGACAAAGGAAATGCGTTTAACCGTATCTTCACTTTGTTTCTATGCAAGATATACGACGAAAAATCCAACGAAGATACCGACAACGAACTTGGCTTTCAATGGTTGGAAGGTGTGGATACACACCGAAGTTTTCAAATCCGATTAACTGATTTGTACGCAAAAGGAATGCACGAGTTTCTGGAAAAAGTGGTTACCGACTTTTCGGAAACCGACTTCAACCGAAAATATAAAAAGATAGAAGAATCGCTGCGAAACGAATTACTGGGTGAGTTTCATAAAATACGCCTCGAAAAAAACAACGAGTTTGCAATCAAAGATGTTTACGATGAACAATCGTTCAACGAAAATGCCGTGGTGGTAAAAGAAATTGTGGAACTGCTTCAAAAATATAAACTTCGATACAACAAAAAACAACAATACCTGTCCGATTTCTTTGAAATGCTTTTGACCACAGGTTTGAAACAAGAAAGCGGACAGTTCTTTACGCCCGTGCCGGTAGCTCAATTTATTATAAAGAGTTTGCCGATTGATAAAATTGTTGAAGACAAATTGGTGAAAAACGTAAACGATGATTTTTTACCTTATGTGATGGATTACGCAGCCGGCAGCGGACATTTCCTCACGGAAACAATGCACGAAATTCAACGGCTGTTGAACAAATTCGATAAAACAAAGCTAAAAGTTGATGCAAAGAAATTTATTCAAGTATCGGATATTTCGCATTTTCAATGGGCGATACGATATATTTACGGTATCGAAAAAGATTACCGCCTCGTAAAAGTGGGCAAAGTTGGTTGTTACCTGCACGGCGACGGTTTGGCAAACGTAATCCATTCCGACGGCTTGGCACGTTTCGACCACCACGACTATAAGGGCAAATTACTGCACACCGACAAAGATTTCCCCAAAGAAAACAAACAGTTTGACATTATTGTTTCAAACCCGCCATATGCAGTTGATGCCTTTAAAAATGTTTCAAGGAATTATTATACCGAAAAAGATTTCGAACTACATGATAATTTAACAGATAATAGTTCCGAAATTGAATGCCTATTCGTAGAACGCACAAAACAATTGCTGAAAGACGGAGGCGTTGCGGGTATCATTTTGCCAAGTACGATTTTGGGAAAAGGAGGAGTATATACAAAAACAAGAGAAATAATATTGCAAAATTTCGATATTATTTCAATTACTGTACTCGGCTCCAATACTTTTATGGCTACCGGAACAAACACCGTGGTTTTATTTTTACGAAGACGAAACAATTACGAAAGTATAAACCTGAGAAATGCAGTCTATAATTTCTTTACAACCCTGTTGGACAACACCGTAAACGAAATAGAAAAACCGGTTGCCAAATATGTAAACCATGTTTGGGGCAGTTTCCCCTCCTCGGAGGGGTCAGGGGTGGGTTTCTCCGACTATATTACACTCCTACAAAAGAACCCTAATAAAACAATCGAAGATTGCGAAATATATAAAGAATACCGCAAAAAACTAAAATCCCGAAACGAAAAAGAATTTTGGGATATGGTAATTGACCGCGAGAAAGAAAAACTCGTTTATTTCATACTTGCATATCCGCAAAAAGTGGTGCTTGTGAACAGCGGCGAAAAAGATGCCGAAAAACGTTTCTTAGGTTATGAATTCAGCAACCGACGCGGCAGCGAAGGCATACACCCCATGCAGCGAGGCAAACACATTGAAGAATGCACCCAAATGTTCGACCCCGAACAATTTGAAAACCCACAAAAGGCAAGTACCTATATATATAAAGCGTTTAACGGAGATTTCGATTTTCCTATATCCCAAAATTTACAACCACACATTTCATATCATAATTTGGTTGATATGATAAGTTTTGATACCGTTGAATTTGATAAAATAATATCTACCTCTAAGAAAGAAAGGGTTAAAATTAAGAGTGTTTGGGAGTTTGTGGAATTAAGTGATGAGGTCGAATTGATTACAAAGGGAACAACACCCACTTCCTTAGGCTTTTCATTCGTTGATAGTGGTATAAATTTTGTAAAAATTGAATCTATTTTAGAAAACGGGAATATGGATGTCAATAAATTTGCACATATTGATGAAAAGTGTGATGAAAAATTATCTCGTTCGAGGTTGAAAAATAATGATATTCTTTTCTCAATTGCAGGAGCACTCGGAAGGACTTCAATCGTTTCAGAAGATATACTTCCAGCAAATACTAATCAAGCCATTGCAATAATTAGAATAAAAAATGAATCTCGTTTATTAGTGAAATATGTATATTTGATATTGCGTTCGTTTATCATACAAAGTCAAATTGAATTTTTGAAAATCGGTATTGCTCAATCAAATTTGTCGTTAGCTCAAATTAATAAATTTCAAATTCCACTGCCTCCCCAAAAAATTCAAGAACAAATTGTTATAGAAATTGAATTATTGGAACTAAAAGCAAAGACAGTTGTAATTAGTGATTTAGAGCAACAAAAAGAAGCTATAATTAAAAAATATCTATTATGATAAATATTGAAACCAAAATAAGAAAAGCCCTCGAAACCAACAAACTAAACCCCGAAATTTTAGGCGAAAGAACTTGGTATGCTTTTTTTATAAGAGTTACTGAATTAGTTTGGGCAAGAAATATTCGTGATGGATATAAAATAGAAATTTATTCGAAAAAATTCGGAGACCATTTAGCTACGGTAATTATATAAACCCCACTCACCGCCCAACACCACATAGTTTCCGAAATTGAAACCATAGAAGATAAAATAAATGTGTTGGAAAAAGAACTTGCGGCAATACCGAAGGCAAAGGAAATGG
>DYSM01000318.1 GCA_020718265.1 Draconibacterium orientale
AAAGCCGAAGATTTATACGATTTATCCGTAGAACCATGGCAAGTTAATATTACAACATTAGCCGATTTTGCCTCGAAATGGAAAAATTTTGTTGAAAAATCTACGCCCATACCCACGCCGGACACCGAGCAATACAAAAACAAAGTCGGAGCTTTTGAAGGTGCCGGTTACGTTGAACATAAAGTTTATCGCCCCACACACGACTGCAAAATGCGTTCGAACCGTACCGACACATTTTGCCCCGTTTGCCTGAAAGCAGTAAGCGATTTACTTCGTTTTTATTCCGAATAATCAGTATCTTTGCCTCAAAGATTATTGCAGTGAAGAAGATTAACATACTCATTTTCAGAACATATATCGGACCTTTGTTCGTTACTTTTTTCATTTCACTCTTCATTTTGCTGATGCAATTTTTGTGGAAATGGATAGAAGATTTCATAGGCAAAGGTTTGGACTGGTATTATATTGCCGAAATCATGATGTACGCTTCGGCAAGTTTGGTTCCAATGGCACTGCCGCTTGCCGTTCTCTTGGCTTCGGTGATGACCTATGGAAATTTGGGCGAACATTACGAACTCACAGCCCTAAAAGCCTCCGGAATTTCACTCCCCAAAGCCATGCAGCCTCTGATGTATATCACAGTGATTATCAGTATCGGAGCCTTTTTTTTCTCGAACAACGTACTTCCGTACACCAACCTGAAAATGGCAACCCGTTTGTACGACATCACTCATCAACGCCCCGAAGTCAGTATCAAAGAAGGAATTTTTAACAACGATATTGAAGGTTACAGTATCAAAGTAGGTCGGAAAAATAAAAATTCTTCGATAATGTACAATTTTATGATTTACGACCACACCGCAAGGCAAGGAAACCCCGATGTCATTTTGGCAGATTCCGGCATCCTGAAAATTACCGCCGACAAAAAACACATGCTTGTTACCCTCTACAAAGGAGAACACTTTATTGAGATGTCCGAAAACAATCCTCAACTCAAAGAATATCCCTATCGGCACGACAAGTTTGGCAAACAAACCATGGTTTTTGATATGATAGGATTCGATTTCAAACAAAGCGATGAAAACATTTTTAAATCGAACTATCAAATGATGAATTTAGCTCAATTGGACACCACCATTGATTCATTAAACATCTTATTCAAAGAACGATTCAACAAATTTCCTGTTCAAATTCAACAATCAGCCTACGAAAGATTCGATTTTAAAATTCAGAACAAAAAAGACACTGTCGGAATATTAAAAGATTCCCTGAAAAAATATAAATCATATAAAGAGCTGGTTTCCAAAGCTAATTTAGATTCGGTTTATCAAAATTTAGATTTCGAAAATAAAAATCGAGCCTCCGACATTGCTTTGGATTTTGCAAAAAGAACACAAGAAAACATCAAAGTGGGTGCCGATGACCTTTACGAACGCGGAAAGTGGATTCGTAAACATGAATTGGCATGGTATCGAAAATTCTCTTTATCCTTC
The DNA here is from genome assembly GCA_020718265.1 of Draconibacterium orientale. Classification (GTDB taxonomy): domain Bacteria; phylum Bacteroidota; class Bacteroidia; order Bacteroidales; family JAADGE01; genus DYOJ01. The sequence goes on from DYSM01000318.1 coordinate 1,494, forward strand.
GCATGTTTGATATTCTTTTTCATCGGAGCTCCATTGGGTGCAATCATTCGCAAAGGAGGATTCGGAATGCCTTTTTTAGTATCAACAATCTTGTTTATGATTTATTATATCATCTCAATTATGGGCGAAAAATTCGTCAGAGAAGGTATTTTGCCCGTAATTATCGGTGCATGGCTTTCATCGGCAGTTTTATTCCCTTTCGGAATTTTGCTTACATACAAAGCTGCAACAGATTCGGCACTTCTGGATACCGATTCGTACGTCTCGGCATTTAAAAACAGGTTTCAAAAAATCAAATCTTTTTTTAATATCCGAAAACAAAAAAAAGAAGCATCGAAGAATAACAAAGTTGAAGTGAAGTCCTAAAATTAGAAATATCAAAATAGAAAAATTTACTTGTATTGAAGCCACAATATCATGTCAAAAAAAGAAAACTTGCCGGAATTTCAATTAAATACCATAGAAGAAGCCATTGAAGCTATACAAAAAGGCGAAATAATTATTGTTGTCGATGACGAAGACCGTGAAAACGAAGGCGATTTTATAACTGCGGCTGAACTGATAAGCACCGAAAAAGTCAATTTTATGGCAACACACGGTCGCGGTTTGATTTGCACGGCAATACCCGAAGAACGCTGTGTTGAACTAAACTTAGAGCTTATGGTTGGCAGCGGAAATAACACCTCTCTGCACGAAACGCCTTTCACCGTTTCTGTGGATTTAATCGGACAAGGTTGTACAACAGGCATTTCGGCTTCCGACCGAGCTAAAACCATCAAAGCCCTGACCGCCCCCAACACATCGCCGGGCGATTTGGCTCGCCCCGGACATATTTTTCCGCTGAAAGCTAAAAATATGGGAGTTCTGCGGCGCACAGGTCATACCGAAGCCGCTACCGACCTCACTCGTTTGGCAGGTTTAAAACCGGGCGGTGCATTGGTCGAAATTATGAACGAAGACGGCTCGATGGCTCGACTACCGCAACTAATGACTGTTGCACAACGTTTTAATTTGAAAATTACTTCTATCAAAGATTTAATTGCGTATCGACTTCGACAAGAAACGCTTATCGAACGCGGCGAACGTGTTAAAATGCCAACGGATTACGGAAATTTCGATTTGGTGCCCTATCGTCAGATATCCAACGGATTAGAACATTCGGCATTGATAAAAGGGACTTGGGACAAAGATGAAGCCGTTTTGGTACGTGTGCATTCGTCGTGTGTAACAGGCGATATTTTTGGCTCGCAGCGCTGCGACTGCGGCGACCAACTTCACGAAGCCATGCGAATGGTAGAAAAAGAAGGTAAGGGGGCAATTATTTATATGAATCAAGAAGGTCGCGGCATCGGTTATTTTAATAAAATAAAAACATATAAACTTCAAGAACAAGGCTACGACACTGTTGAGGCAAACCACAAACTCGGTTTTGCCGACGATGAACGCGATTACGGCGTGGGGGCACAAATTTTAAGAGATTTGGGAATTTGTAAAATCCGTTTATTGACCAACAACCCGGTAAAACGTGCCGGACTGGAAGGCTATGGATTGGAAATCGTAGAAAATGTTGCCATTGAAATTGATTCAAATTCATTTAACCGTTTTTATTTAGAAACAAAGAAAATAAAAATGGGGCACGATTTAAAAAAGTTGTAATTTATTGAATGACAGTGGATTAAAAACTTTCTGTTATTCAAATTAAAAGGGCATCTATACTTTGATTGGTTGATTTTTTGATGTGCTGATATGCTGATTGCTTTTAATATCAAATAGATAAACAATTTGTAAAACGCAATTTATGACCGTGCTTAGTATAAATAAAATCAGATGCCCTTTTTGTTGTTTAATAATTAGTGAACAGAGTTTACATATCAACAACTTGCTGAAAATTATAAACTATTTGCCGTAGAAATTTTTATTGTGTATGTTGAATAAACGCCATCTGCAAAAACTCTTACATAAAATCCACTTGTACCGTATGCACGAATAAATTCG
>DYSM01000319.1 GCA_020718265.1 Draconibacterium orientale
TCAGCTCTGAATCCCGCTTTGCTCAACCGAATGCACAAAATTTTAAAAACTTGCACATTTTGTTGTGCATTTTTTTGTATCTTTGTGAAAAATTATTTTCGATGCAATCACTTTATCAGAAATTTGAGACGCTTTTGCAACATACACCCACGCAGTTTAAGCGTTATATGTACGATAAAATTTCGTGGAACAGCCGTATGCTCGGCATTATCGGACCGCGCGGCGTTGGCAAAACGACCATGATTTTGCAATACATCAAGGAAAATTTGACTTCCAAAAATGCACTTTACGTGGCTGCAGACGATATGTATTTTGTTGAACATCGGCTTGTGGATTTGGCAGATGAGTTTTACAAAAACGCCGGCGAATATTTGTTTATTGACGAAATTCACAAATACAACGATTGGTCGCGCGAGCTTAAAAATATTTACGATTCGTTTCCCGCGCTAAAAGTAGCATTTACAGGTTCTTCGGTGCTCGATATTCTGAAAGGTTCTGCCGATTTGAGCCGTCGTGCGCTTATTTACAACATGCAGGGGTTGTCGTTTCGAGAGTATCTGAATCTTTTTCACAACGTTGAAACGGACGTTTTTTCTTTGCAAAAAATTATTGACAATAATCTGATAATTAAAGAGATACAACATCCATTACCTTTGTTTAACGACTATTTAAAGCGAGGATATTATCCGTTCGGGCATGAAAACGATTTGGATATTCGTTTGGGGCAAATTATTGTGCAGACCTTGGAAACCGACATTCCGCAATTCGCAAATTTGAATGTCGGAACGGCGCGCAAATTGAAACGTCTGCTTGCCGTTATCGCTGAAAGTGTGCCGTTTAAACCAAATTTTTCAAAAATTTCGGAACTTCTCAATGTGAGTCGCAATTCGTTGGACGATTATTTTTTATACATGGAAAAAGCCGGACTTATCGGGCAGTTGCGACACGAAACGGGCGGAATCCGCAGCTTGGGCAAAGTTGATAAAGTGTATTTGGATAATCCGAACATCATTTTCAACTTAGTCGGCGATAAGTTGAATGTCGGAAATGTTCGTGAAACCTTCTTTTTCAATCAGATGCGTGTAAACAACGATGTCATTTCGTCGAAAGACGCCGATTTTGTCATCGACGATTTTACGTTTGAAATCGGCGGAAAAAATAAGCAGCAAAATCAGATAAAAAAAGACGGCAAATCATTCATTGTCAAGGACGATATCGAGTTTGGTTATCTGAATGTAATCCCGCTTTGGGCGTTTGGGCTGAATTATTAGTTTACCTAAAAAACGATTGCATTTTCGTAGATTTCGATAAGATTGTAGTTCGAGATTTTTTCTACAATTTCCGAAAAATTTTGAATAAAAAGAGTTTTCAAATCAGATTTGCTCATATTTCCGACTTTTATGAGTATCAGTTTTTGGGGCACGCCTCTGACAACATGTGAGAAATAAAAATCGCTGTCTTTTGTGATTACAATGTAGTTTTCACGCTCGGCAAGTTCAATGATGCGTTTGTCGCTTGTCTCGTTTTTATCAGGTAAATCGAACGTGTGGATGACCTCAAAATTCTTGTATTCAAAAATATACTTTAAAGAATACGGCAAATGCGCATCAAGTAAGAATTTCATGGTCGAGCAGCTTTATTGATTTCTGGTTCAGCATCTTATGCGCAAAACTCAGGCAAGCCAAAATATCTTCGCGCTCCAAATCTTTGAATTCAGAAAGTAGTTCTTCCACACTGTCGCCGCCTGCCATGTATTCCAAAATACTTTCAACCGTGTAGCGTTTATTCCGTATCGTGGGCTTCCCGTGGCAAACCGCCGGATTTAGTGTAATTCTGTCGGAGAGAGATGCGTTCATCAAGTTCTGTATTTACGATTTAATACAAAGATACAGTTTTTTTCAATATTTTAGCAAGAAAAATGAAAATGAAAGCAAATTTTTCAATAGATTTCCTACTCCGCTAAACGATTCAGTGTCATGCCGTTATGATATTTTACTTGGATTAAGCCCGAATTTTTTGCGATAAGAATTTCAGACGGTGTCAGGTCTTTCATATCTTCTTCAAAATCAAGTAGTTTGAAATGCAAAACTTCGTGATATGTTTTCCCGGAAACCGTACATGTGTCTAATATTTCTATGGTTGAAAGAATTTCATCTTTATCGGAATACGTGTCATCGGTCATTGATTTTGATTTCGAATTCATTCCGAAAAATACCGAGGTAACTATTTGAAATTTAGTATCATATCTAAAATCCACATCGTTAAATTTGACGAACAAATCGTCTCCGTAAGGCGGATGTCCGGCTGTGAGCGAAACGCTTAAATGGTTGTTGAACGATGAATAAAAATTGAGATACTGATTTTCCGTATATGAAATTTGAGTTGTGATACCAAATGTTGTGCTCCACGATTTGCTCATTTCATAATTGCTGTTCCAAAGCATAAAATCTTGGCTCATGCCCGAAGAATCAATTTGCATCACAAAATCGGTGTCTGATTCTAACCAGTCAATGTTCTGTTTATCAAACGAATATGTAACTTCTTTCAGAGCGTGATTTTCGCCGCACGATGTCCACAAAAACGCCAAAAGCAAGGCGGACAGGCTAACGTAAAAGTGTGTAAGTTTCATGATTTGTCATTTTTATTTGTAAAATTCCGAATGTATAGTTGTAAAATAATGAATCGGGGCGGATGCTGTGATCATCACTAAAATAGGTATCGACATACGTTTTCATGGCGTAAACATCTTTGTACCAGACCTTTTCAATTAAGACAGAATCTTTGGGCGGAAAATTTTCACGTTCAAAGTCGTTTGTCGGAATCGTAAACCCGTATTGTCCTACGCTGATGCCGAACCATGCTGAAATAGTGTCCATGTTTGACATGTACGTTTTTATTCCGAAAATTGGAAAATCGGACGTAAATATGTTTTCAACGACTTGATATTCATACAGATATTCGTTGCAATATTCTTCCTGATATGTTTGTTCGGTATGAGTGTTTTCTTCGATTTCGAAATTTATAATTTGACCGCCGGAGTGTATTAATTTCAAGGTATCGCCGGCTTTGTAAGGCAACATTGCCAAAAACGTTTCGTCAATCGAACCATTATTAATAATCTGCGGCGGGTCGCAGCGATTGCAGCCGAAACTCAAAAATAAAACGAGAACAACAAATGTTGAGAAGAATGTCTTCATAGATATTTTTTCTTTTCAGATTAAAAATTACAATTAAGTTGCATTGGTTTTGCGATATTTCAACTTTTTTTTAAGAAAGCTATGATGCCAAAACCAAGTTAAATTTTACGCTTCCGAAAGCTAAATTTCTATTTCCGTGTTAAGTTTCAACAAATCGTTTGTGATTATGCCCCAAATAATTGTTTCATCCACTTTGTCGTAATTATGAATAATGAAATTTCGCGTTTGAACGATGCGTTTTGCATTTGTAATTTCAATTTCAGGTTCGGTGCGCAAAATTCTGTTTACGGC
>DYSM01000320.1 GCA_020718265.1 Draconibacterium orientale
GCATATAGTTTGTTTAGCTAAAATAAAACAGGCTTTTTAGACCGGACTCATTTATTAAAAACAATTAAATGACTACTTTATGACTACTTTATGACTATTTCATGACTCTCAAATGACTACCAAATGAAATCGCAAGGTTTATTCAAAAAAATGGAAAATAAAATAAGTTGCTGCTCCGATGAGAGCCGAAATGGGAATTGTGAGCACCCATGCCCAAAAAATCTTTTTCGTAACGCCCCATTTTACGGCGGATTTGCCTTTTTTTACGCCCACACCGATAATTGCACCCGTAATGGTGTGTGTGGTGCTCACCGGAATACCTAACTCGGTGGAAGCGAACAAGGTAAGTGCTCCGGCGGTTTCGGCTGAAAAGCCTTCAAACGGTTTGAGTTTTGTGATTTTTTGACCCATGGTTTTTACAATGCGCCAGCCGCCGAACAACGTTCCGACACTGATTGCGGTGTAACACGATACGATTATCCAAGTCGGAATTTCGCCTGCATCTACTTGTGCATTAGTGAGATGCCCCGTAACAATGAGTGCAACAATGATAATTCCCATAGATTTTTGGGCATCGTTGCCGCCGTGTCCGAGGCTGAACAGGGCTGCGGAAACAAGTTGCAAGCGTCTGAAATATTTATCGACTCGATACGGCGAAATTTTTCGGATAATAAAACCGGTCAAAGTTGAAATAAGAAATGAAAGAACCATGCCCAAAAGTGGTGCCACGACAATAAAAGCAACTATTTTAAGAACTCCGGAGTAAATGACCGAGTCTAAGCCCGACGAAGCAATTGCTGCGCCGACCAAACCGCCGACCAAAGTGTGCGACGAACTTGACGGAAAGCCCAACCACCAAGTAATTAAATTCCAGATAATTGCCGCAATAAGTGCCGATGCAATCACGGAAAGGTTGATTACATTTGGGTCAATGATTCCTTTGCCGATGGTTGTGGCTACTTTCAAACTGAAAATTGCGAAAGCCAGAAAGTTAAACGCAGCTGCCAAAACGACTGCCGCCGTCGGCGAAAGTACGCGTGTGGAAACTATGGTCGCTATGGAATTTGCCGAATCGTGAAATCCGTTGATGAAATCGAATATCAGAACCAGCGCAATTACGATTATTAGAAATGTCATAGTTGAAAATTGTTAAATCGAACGAATACTTTTTTTAAACCATTTTCACTAAAACTGTTTTGATAACTTTGGAAACATTTTTGGTTTTATCGGTTGTTTTTTCAAGGGCTTCCAAAATTTCTTTATTTTTGATGAGTTCAACAGCATCTTTTTCGTCGCGGAAAATTTCAATAATTGACTCGTGATACAGTTTATCTGTTTTAGATTCAATTTCGCGCACTGCGTCGCAGGCATTATTTACAATTTCGGGATTTTTTACTTGCTCTAACTCCTTGATAGCTAATTCAATATGTTTCGAAGCTTCCAATATCATGCCGGCGATGGTGATGTATGCGGGCATCATGCGTTTGGGTTTGTAAAGCTCAATGCGTTGCGCGGTTTTGTTGATGTAATCCGCCACATCGTCCATAGTAGAAGCAAGTTGGTGAATATCTTCGCGGTCGAACGGCGTGATAAAGGTATCTATCAAATTTTTGTAAAGTTCATAAGTCAATCTGTCTCCTTCGTGCTCCAAATCTTTGATAGCGACAATGTGAACCTGACGTTTCTCGGTATCGTTTTCCGAAATTGTCAGAATTAATAATTTCGAGATAGCTGTCAGATTTTCAGCAACTTTTACAAACAAAGGTTGAAAGATTGTATCTTTCGGAGCAAAGAACTTGAGTAACTTATCGAATGCCATACAATTACTTTTATTAATTTTTCAGGTGCAAATATTTATTTTTTTTTTCGGTTCAGTGTTAAAATAATGTTAAGTATGCTGTTTTATGTTTTTAAAGTTAATTATTCTGAAAACGATTGCAAATATTGCTGTTTAATCCTTACTTGTGTTTTTTACTTAGAAACATTCTGTTATCTTTGCACTTCAATATTTACTAATTGTACTTGTAAATGACCGAAATTATCAGCTTTTTTTTACAAATCGACCAACATTTAGTCGATTTAGTTACGAAATATGAAAATTGGACGTATCTAATCCTTTTTACCGTCCTTTTCCTCGAAACAGGCGTGGTTGTAACGCCGTTTCTGCCCGGCGATTCGTTGCTTTTTGCAACCGGCGCAGTTGCCGCAATGGATGGTAATCCGTTGAATATCTATCTTTTACTGCCATTATTGTTTGTAGCGGTATTAGCAGGCGACCATTCCAATTTTTTCATCGGAAATTTTATCGGACACAAAGTTTACGAGAAAGATTACAAGCTGATTAAGAAAAAACATTTAGCCAAAACGCACGAATTTTACGAGCGTTGGGGTGGAGCAACGCTTATTGCAGCGCGCTTTGTGCCGATTGTACGCACGTTTGCGCCATTCGTTGCCGGCGTCGGAACAATGACTTATTTGCGTTTTCTCAAGTTTTGCCTCATCGGCGGTGCACTTTGGGTGTCTTCGATGTTACTTTCCGGTTACTTTTTCGGTCAAATGAAATTTGTGCAAGACAATTTCGGCATGGTCATTGTCGCAATTTTAGTGATTTCAACCATGCCGCCCGTAATCGGCGTTGTGCGCGCACGCATAAAGAACCGAAAAAATAAGGCTAATTCTCAGTCTTAGTTTTTGGTGCGATACGGTTTTGGATAACGAATTTCCCGAAGTCGAAAGCCGTATCTATCGGAGTTTTCCCAAGAATATCGAATGCCAGATGCACGCTTTTTTCAACTGCGGCATCGGTTTGCGAATAGTCTTCGCTCTTGTCGTGCAGCCAAAAACGCAGGATGAACACTAATTTCAGATACAAAATTTTCTTGAGTTGATTGCTCAAAATCAAGCGTTTGGCAATTTCTCCGCTTTCTTTTCCCTGTTCCAACAGCGTATCGGTATAGGCGTTGAACGATTTTACGAACGTGTCCGTATCGTCCGGAAGTGCTTTGTACACAGGCTTTTTCGTGAAAACGAACTTGATATACGCACGAAACGGTTTCAATTCCTCAATCCACGTGTAGTAAAAAGCTAACATTTTGTCGCGCACGGCGTACGTGTCGTATTCCTCACTTTCGGCAAGCGTGAGCACGGCTTCCTCAAAACGGCTGAGCCAAAACTGCGCTTTCAGTTCCTTTACGGAGCGAAACTGCGCGTTAAATTCCTCAACACTTTGGTTACACTGTTTTGCCAAATCTTTTTTCTTCGGAAACGCTTGATTTTCAACCGTATAGTCCGTAAATTTTTGAATCAAACTTTTTTCGGTGCAATTTTCGTCTTGTATCATATTTTGATATTTTATTTTTCTTAAAGTTTTGATATTCAATTCAAATAACCTGTTTCAATACTTAAATAGTGCTTGTAAGAAAACGCGTAAATATTTGATTTCATGTAGATTATAGCTATTTTTTCAA